>JAXGTD010000027.1:0-35451 GCA_040775095.1 Chromatiaceae bacterium
AACTCGATCCGACCACCGAGGTTGGACAGCGCATCGCCCGCGGCAAGGAGCTGTGGGAGACCAACAACTGCATCGGCTGCCATACCCTGTTGGCCGAAGGCGCCTATTTCGCCCCCGAACTTGGCAACGTCTACGTGCGTTTCGGCAAGAACAAGGAGGCGATCAAGGCGTTCATCCAGAGCCGACCGGCCGATGGCATTGCCGGACGCCGCAGCATGCCACAGTTCAACTTCAGCGACGCCGATCTCGACGCCATTGCGGAGTTCCTGAAGTACAGCTCCGAGATCAATACGGCGGGCTGGCCGCCGAACAAGCAAGGCTGAGCCGTCCACCCCAGGAGAAGCATCGATGAAATATCAATCCCAATCCGTCGCCAGGCTCTACTTTATCGCGGCCATTGCGCTGTTTGCTGCCCAGATCCTGTTCGGCCTGATCATGGGCCTGCAATACGTGGTCGGGGATTTCCTTTTCCCGGAGATCCCTTTCAACGTGGCCCGCATGGTCCACACCAATGCCCTGATCGTCTGGCTGCTCATGGCCTTCATGGGTTCCGCCTACTACCTGGTCCCCGAGGAGGCCGAGCGTGAGCTCTTCGCACCCTGGCTGGCGGTGGCCATGTTCTGGATCTTCCTGATCGCCGCCGCGCTGACCGTGGTCGGCTACCTGACCGTCCCCTATGCCGGGCTGGCCAAGCTCACCGGCAACGCGTATTTCCCAACCATGGGCCGGGAATTCCTGGAGCAGCCGACAGTCACCAAGGTCGGCATCGTCATCGTCGCCCTCGCCTTCCTGTTCAACATTGGGATGACCATCCTCAAGGGCCGTAAGACGGTGGTCAATCTGGTCATGCTCCTCGGCCTGACAGGCCTGGCGGTCTTCTTCCTCTTCTCCTTCTACAACCCGACCAACCTGGTGCTGGACAAGTTCTACTGGTGGTGGGTGGTGCATCTCTGGGTCGAAGGGGTCTGGGAGCTGATCCTGGGCTCGATGCTGGCCTTCGTCCTGATCAAGACCACGGGCGTGGACCGCGAGGTGATCGAGAAGTGGCTCTATGTCATCATCGCCATGACGCTCATCACCGGCATCATCGGCACCGGCCATCACTATTACTGGATCGGCGCACCCGAGTACTGGCAGTGGTGGGGCTCGATCTTCTCCGCCATGGAGCCGATCCCCTTCTTCATGATGACCGTCTACGCCTTCAACATGGTCAACCGTCGGCGCCGCAATCACCCCAACAAGGCGGCGGTGCTGTGGGCCTTGGGGACCGCGGTCATGGCCTTCCTGGGCGCCGGTGTCTGGGGCTTCCTGCACACCCTCTCGCCGGTTAATTACTACACCCACGGGACCCAGATCACGGCGGCCCACGGCCACCTGTCCTTCTTTGGCGCCTATGTGTTGATCAGCCTGACCATGATCTCCTACTCCATGCCGCTGATGAGCGGACGCGAGGCCAATAGCGAGCGTTCTCAGGTGCTGGAGATGTGGAGCTTCTGGCTGATGAGCGTGTCCATGGTCTTCATCACCCTGTTCCTGACCGCGGCGGGTATCCTGCAGGTGTACCTGCAGCGCTACAGCGATGCACCGCTGCAGTTCATGGTGGTGCAGGACAAGATCGCGCTCTTCTACTGGCTGCGCGAGATCGCTGGCCTGGTCTTCCTGGCCGGGTTGGTGATCTACATCGTCGCCTTCTTCGTCGCGGCAAAGGATGCCAAGGCCGCGGTCCAGGCGATGCCAGCAACGGCCTGAGGGCGAGACGCCGATTGACCCCATCCATGGAGAAAATCGGCACGCAATCCGGGAAACGGGATTCCCGGATTGCTCCCGCTGCAACGCCTGAGGGTCGCTGAAAACGACGGGGAGCACCTTGATCAGCGTTCCCCCAAGACGACCGATGTCTGGGCCCGGTCCCCGCGGCCAGCCTGGGGCTGATCGGGGGGACCGGGCCCTCTCTGAGTTGGGGCATAGCCCCCTTTTTTCCCGCCTGGTAACCCCGCACGACGTCCCGGGTCGGCCCCAGATCCGAATCGCTACTCGCCAGGCAGTCAACCAACTTTCCCGGCACGTGACATGCCCAAGCCCTTGCTCGAGCTCATCTGCCCGGCCGGCAACCTGCCGGCCCTCAAGGCCGCCGTGGACCAGGGCGCCGACGGCGTCTACTTGGGCCTGAACGACAACACCAATGCCCGCAACTTCGCCGGGCTGAACTTCGACGACCGGAGCATGGCGGAGGGCATCCGCTACGCCCGGGTCAAAGGGACCAAGGTCCTCCTGGCGCTCAATACCTACCCCCAACCCGATACGCTGCCGCGCTGGAAACGGGCCCTGGACAAGGCCGCCGACCTGGGGGTGGACGCGGTCATTCTCGCCGACGCCGGGCTCATGGCCCATGCAGTCAAGACCCATCCGGGGCTGCGCCTGCACCTGTCGGTCCAGGCATCGGCCACCAGCTACGAGGCGATCAACTTCTACCGCGAGCGTTTCGGTATCCGCCGCGCGGTGCTGCCGCGGGTCCTCTCCCTCGCACAGGTGGAAGCGGTCATGCGCCACACCGACGTCGAGATCGAGCTGTTCGGCTTCGGCGGCCTTTGTGTCATGGTGGAGGGGCGCTGCCTGCTGTCCTCCTATGCCTGCGGTGACTCGCCCAACACCTTCGGCGCCTGCTCCCCGGGCCACGCGGTGCGCTGGGAACAGACACCCGGGGGCATGGAGACCCGGCTCAACGGGGTCCTGATCGACCGCTACGCCGACCACGAGAAGGCTGGCTACCCCACGCTGTGCAAGGGTCGCTTCCAGGTTGGTGCCGACACCTACTATGCGTTGGAGGAGCCAACCAGCCTCAACACCCTGGAATTGCTGCCCGAGCTGGCACGGGTCGGCATCGCCGCCATCAAGATCGAAGGCCGTCAGCGCAGCCCTGCCTATGTCACCCAGGTGACGCGGGTCTGGCGCGCCGCCATCGATGCGGTCAAGCGCGCCCCGGACCGCTTCCGTGTGGATCCCGCATGGATGACCGCCCTGACCAGGGTATCGGAGGGCAGCATGCAGACACTGGGCGCCTACTACCGCCCCTGGAAATGACCATGCGCCTCTCCCTAGGCCCATTACTCTACTACTGGCCCCGCGAGGACACCCTCGCCCTCTACCGGGAGGCGGAGAACTGGCCGGTCGATATCGTCTATCTGGGCGAGAGCGTCTGTTCGCGCCGCAACCTGCTGCGCCTGCCAGATTGGCTGGGACTCGCCGAGCGTCTGCGCGACGCCGGCAAGGCCGTGGTGCTGTCCAGCCAGGCCCTGATCGAATCCGATTCCGACCTCAAGACCCTGCGTCGCCTGGTTGACGACGGACGCTTTGCGGTCGAGGCCAATGAATGGGGCGCCGTGCGCCTGCTCGCCGAACGCGACGCCTCCTTCGTCGCCGGCGCCACCCTCAACGCCTACAACCCGGAGACCCTCGCCCTGCTCGCCCAGAGCGGTGCCAGCCGCTGGGTACCGCCGGTGGAAATGCCCGGGGCCATGCTCGTCGCCATGCCCATCCCCGCCGGGATGGAGACCGAGGTCTTCGCCTACGGGCGCCTGCCCCTGGCCTACTCCGCCCGGTGCTTCACCGCCCGCCACTACGGACTGCAGAAGGACGACTGTCGGTTCCGTTGCCTCGACCACCCCGACGGTCTGGTCCTGGACACCCGCGAGGGTCAGGCATTCCTCACCATCAATGGCATCCAGACCCAATCGGCCCAGGTTCTGAGCCTGGCCCATCGGCTCGACGAGCTCCGTGCGGCGGGGGTGGACATCCTGCGCCTCTCACCCCAGTCCCGGCACATGGACCGGATCGTCGCGCTGTTCCGTGAGCTGGTGGACGGCAACCTGGCCCCCGACCAGGCCCCGGCCACCCTGGATCGCCTCATGCCCGGCGCCCCGTGCGACGGCTACTGGCTGGGCGAGGCGGGCATGGCCTACCGCCCCGGCGTGCACACCCAGGAGACAGAACCATGAAGCTACCCGACTTCCCCAAGCCGCTGGCCCAGCTCATCGCCGCCCTGCCCGGCTACCCGGTGTCCCTGGCCTTTGTCGCCGTCGGCAATCTCCTCGTCTGGCCCGGTCTGCGCGATCAGGACTGGACCCCGGTCGTCGGAAAACCCCTGTGCGTGCAAGTCCAGGACATGGGGCTACGGATCGATTTCGCGCTCGGCCCTGACGGCTTCCACGCCAACGCCGCGCTCGACCCCGCAACCACCTTCACTGCCACCGCCCGCGACCTGGCCCGGCTCGCACTGCGCCTGGAAGACCCGGACACCCTCTTCTTCGAGCGCCGGCTGCGCATCGAGGGGGACACGGACCTTGGGCTGCGCATCAAGAACATGCTGGATGCCGTGGATCTGGACAGCGCCGCGGCGGCCATGCCCTTGCGTATCGGACCGCTGGTCCTGCGATTGCGGCAGTGGGCCCTTGGGTAACCTTGGAAACGACGGCTGGGCGGCCTCCGGGGTAGGTTGCACGGGGAATCCAGCCGGGCACAACGCGACGCATTTATCGTTCTGTTTCTATGCGTTGCGTCCAAACCGGGCGCCGCGCCGAGGCCGGGTTGGCGTCCACGGGCAGGTTCCCCATGGCCACCGAAGGGGTTGAGCGGCTCGGGAAGAAGGGGGCCAGAAGCAGACCTTTTCCAGCCGGGCGGCCGTGGTCGGCCGCGGGTGCCCAATCGAATCCCCTTGCGCGGCTGACGAAAGGCCGAGCCGGGGTGCGGCCCAGTCTTCGGATTTCCCTCCCGGCCAATTCCCGCACTTGATATGTGTCAAAGCGGGCCAGGCCTCCACCCCGTAGTTTCACTCTCACCGCGACGCCCGATCCACAGCCGCTTGGCACGCACGAAATACGAGGAAGTCATCCATGAGGTTCCAGATCAAACACACCGCCGGGGCATTCACCCTGTCGGTCCTCACGCTCGCCATGAGCGCGGCGTGGGCGGAAGAAGGCCACGACGTGGGCAAGGCGGACAGGGCCTACGAGGGGGCGCCGAGCGCCGTCAAGCCCGCGGACACCCAGGACATGATCGACACCGAGGGTCCGCCGATGACCAAGGCGGAGTTCGACAAGGCCAAGGGCATCTTCTTCCAGCGCTGCGCCGGCTGCCACGGTGTGTTGCGCAAGGGTGCCACCGGCAAGCCGCTGACCACCGACAAGACCCGCCCCCTGGGCACCCCCTATCTGTCCGCCTTTATCAACATGGGCTCCCCCGCGGGTATGCCCAACTGGGGTACCTCCGGCCAGCTCAGCCCGGAGGAGATCAACCTCATGGCGCGCTACCTCCAGCACGAGCCGCCACAGCCGCCCGAGTGGGGCATGAAGGAGATGAAGGAGAGCTGGAAGCTGGTGGTGCCGCCGGATCAGCGCCCGACCAAGCAGATGAACCAGCTCGATCTGAGCAACCTGTTCTCGGTGACCCTGCGCGATGCCGGCCAGATCGCCCTGATCGATGGCAACACCAAGCAGATCGTCGCCGTGATCCCCACGGGCTACGCGGTGCACATCTCGCGCATGTCCGCCTCAGGGCGCTACCTGTACGTCATCGGCCGTGACGCCAGGGTCAACCAGATCGACCTGTGGATGGACCCGCCCCAGACCGTCGCCGAGATGAAGGTGGGGCTTGAGGCCCGTTCGGTGGAGACCTCGAAGTTCAAGGGGACCGAGGACAAATACGCCATCGCCGGAACCTACTGGCCACCGCAGTTCGTGATCATGGACGGCGATACCCTGGAGCCGCTCAAGATCGTATCCACCCGCGGCATGACCGTGGACACCCAGGAGTACCACCCCGAGCCCCGTGTCGCGGCCATCGTCGCCTCCCACGAGCGCCCGGAGTTCATCGTCAACGTCAAGGAGACCGGCCATGTCCTGATGGTCGATTACACCGATATCGACAACCTCAAGATCACCGACATCGGGGCCGCCCCCTTCCTGCACGATGGCGGCTGGGACTCCACCCTGCGCTACTTCATGACCGCGGCCAACAAGTCCAACAAGATCGCTGTCGTGGACTCCAAGGAAAATAAGCTCGCCGCCCTCGTCGATGTCGGCGCCATTCCGCACCCCGGACGCGGCGCCAACTTTACCGATCCGGAGTTTGGTCCGGTGTGGGCGACCAGCGACCTCGGCGACGAGCAGATCACTCTGATCGGCACCGACCCGGTCAACCACAAGGACAACGCATGGAAGGTGGTGCGCAAGCTCAAGGGCCAGGGCGGTGGCTCGCTGTTCATCAAGACCCACCCCAACTCCAAGCACCTGTACGTGGACACGGCCCTGAATCCGGTGGAGGCCATCAGCCAGAGCATCGCCGTGTTCGACATCGACAATCTGGACGCGGGCTTCCAGAAGCTCGACATTGCCGAGTGGGCTGATCTGGGCGAAGGCCCCAAGCGCGTGGTCCAGCCGGAGTTCAACGAGGCCGGCGATGAGGTCTGGTTCTCGGTGTGGAACGGCAAGGAGCAGACGTCCGCCATCGTGGTCCTGGACGACAAGACCCTCAAGGTCAAGGAGGTCATCAAGGACGAACGGCTCGTCACCCCGACGGGCAAGTTCAACGTCTACAATACCATGCACGACGTGTACTGAGTCCGACCGGGAAAGGGGCCCACGGGCCCCTTTCCCCTGCACCGGACCGAGGAGTCCCTCATGCCCCGGAGTCGCGTGGCCCTGCTGGGTCTCGTTCCCTTTCTGATCCTTGCCGCCGGCTCCACGCCGGCCGACGAGCCGAGCCCGGAGCGCCGGGCGGCGCTGCACAACCTGCTGGTGCAGGACTGCGGTTCCTGCCACGGCCTGACCATGCGCGGCGGGCTTGGGCCAGCCCTGCTGCCAGAGACTCTCGCGGGCAAGCCCGCCAGCTACCTCCAGGCCACCATTCTTTACGGTCGGCCCGGGACACCCATGCCACCCTGGCGGCCCTTCCTGAGCGATGCGGACGCGGCCTGGATGGTCGCGACCCTGCAACGGGGGATAGACCCATGAAGCGCGGCCTGCTGATCTGCCTGCTCTACCTCGGCTCGGCCTGGGCCTGCGCCAGCGAGCCCCTGCGCGGCACCGGCGACCTCGGCATTGTCATCGAGCGCGCCAGCGGCAGTGTCCAGATCATCGAGACCAGCACCAACACGGCCCTGGGCCGGGTCGAGGGACTCGGCGACCTCTCCCACGCCTCCGCGGTCTTCTCCCGGGACGGGCGCTACGCCTATGTCTTCGGTCGCGACGGCGGCCTGTCCAAGGTCGACCTGCTGACCCGTACCCTGGCCGCCCGGGTGGTGCAGGGCGGCAACAGCATCGGCGGGGCCATCTCCCAGGACGGGCGCCTGGTGGCCGTGTCCAACTACGAGCCGGGCGGCGTGCGGATCTTCGACGCCGACACCCTGGCCCAGGTCGCCGACATCCCCGCCAGCTACGGCCCGGGCGCGGCCGCGGGCAGCGATGGCGCGCCATTGTCGAAGACGGTCGGCCTGGTGGACGCCCCGGGCCAACGCTTTGTCTTCAGCCTGTGGGACGCCGGGGAGATCTGGGTCGCGGACCTGTCGGATCCCGCCCAGCCGCGGATCCGCCGTTTCAAGGACATCGGGCGCCAACCCTACGATGCCCTGATCACCCCGGATGGGCGCTATTACATCGCCGGACTCTTCGGAGAAGACGGCATGGCCCTGCTCGATCTCTGGGATCTCGACGCCGGCGTCCGGCGCATCCTGCCCAACTACGGTCACGGCAGCGAGAAGCTGCCCGTGTACAAGATGCCGCACCTGGAGGGCTGGGCCATCGCCGGCGACCGGGCCCTGGTTCCCGCCGTGGGCCGACATCAGGTGCTGGTCATGGATACCGAGACCTGGCAGGAGGTCGGGCGAATCGACGTGCTTGGCCAGCCCGTCTTCGTCATGGCCCGTCCGGATGGGCGTCAGGTTTGGGTCAACTTCGCCCCGCCGGACAATGGCCATATCCAGATCATCGACGCCCTCAGCCTCCAGGTCGTCGCCACCCTGGAACCCGGGCCCGCGGTCCTGCACATGGAGTTCGAGCCCCGTGGCGAGGAGGTCTGGGTCTCGGTGCGCGATGCCGACCGGGTGGATGTCTACGACACCGCCAGCCTGGCCCGCACCGCAACCCTGCCCGCGCAGAAACCCAGCGGGATCTTCCTCACCGACCGCGCCAACCGGATTGGGCTATGAACAACACCACGCGCCCCGCCCCCGACCTCGCCCTGGACGCCATCGACCGGCACCTGCTCAACGACTTCCAACAGGGCTTCCCCCTGTCCGAACGACCCTATGCCGAGGTGGGCGAGCGACTGGGCATCGGCGAGGCGGAGGTCCTGACGCGCCTGGGTCGGCTCAGCACCGCCGGGGCGGTGAGCCGGGTCGGGGCCGTGCTGCGCCCCAAGCGGATCGGGGTCAGCACCCTGGCGGCCATGGCGGTGCCCCCAGCACGCCTGAACAGCGTCGCCGGGCTGGTCAGCGCCTATCCGGAGGTCAATCACAACTACGAGCGCGAGCACCGCTTCAACCTTTGGTTTGTCCTCACGGCGCCGGACCAGGCGCGCCTGGACGCGGTTCTGGCCGAGATCGCGCTATTTACCGGCATCGAGGTCCTGGACCTGCCGATGCTCGAGGAATACCACATCGACCTGGGGTTTCCACTGCAATGGACATGAGCCGAAGCCTGCCTCCGGACGCCACCGACAACGCCCTGCTGGACGCCATTGCCGCCGGCCTGCCCCTGGACCCGCGCCCCTATGCCGCCGTCGGGGCCAGGCTTGGCATCACCGAGACGGACGTGCGCGAGCGCCTGGGGCGTCTGTTGGCGGACGGGACCGTCCGCCGCCTGGGCGTAGTGGTCCGCCACCAGGAGTTGGGTTACCGGGCCAACGGCATGGTCGTCTGGGCCTTGCCGGACGATCGGGTGACCGAGCTTGGGCAGCAAATCGGCGGGCTGCCCTTTGTCACCTTGAGCTACCGGCGCCCGCCCCGCCCCGGTTGGCCCTATAACCTCTTCACCATGATCCACGGCCGCGACCGCGCCGCCGTCCTGGCCCAGGTGGACCGGATCAAGGAGATCTACGGGCTCCAGGCCGTGGACAGCGCCGTGCTCTTCAGCGGACAGCGCTTCAAGCAGCGCGGGGCGAGCTACGCGGCCGCCCGTTCGGGGTCGACGGCGGGCCATCAGCCCGGAGCCACAACTGGCCACCCGACGGCCGCCTCGGCCACGGCCCGCGGCGGCAGGACGGTCCGGCGTGGCCTGAACCCGTAGGCGCCGTCGCCTCCGGCACCGCACCCCAGCCTGTCGGGGTGGCCGATCCGCGCCTCGGGGCCCTCCCCGATCGCGCCGCGACGGCGTTCGCCATGCATCGTTTAGGTGGGATGCCCCGTATCGCGTTGGAACCTCTCGACCACCGGCCCAAGGTCCAACCCCCGTAGCGCCTGCACCGCCATCTCCCAGCGCGCCTCTGCGCACAGGCCACTGATCCCGGCGTGCTCGTAGGCGTGCAGGGCAACGCTTGGGCGATTTCTGTCAAATCCCATACCGGCTGACTTGTCTTGATGCCCGCCCTCGTTTTCCCACGGCTCTGCTCGTGGCGATGCGCCTCGAAGGCGAACCGCAATTCGGCCTCATCGGGTACGAGATTTTCCGGCAATCGCCTTCGACAGGCCTCGCGGAGTGCCTCGGCAAGCTGCAGTGGGTCCGACAGGTTGACCCCTCAATCTTTGCGGCGCGAGCTCAATACGTGGCGTCGCAACCACACGACGCCCCCATCGGTGTAAAAAAAGGTGATTTCCTGACCTCGCCCCAAGCCCTCCATATCGAAATACCCGATGCTTAATACCAATCAATATCACTTGTTCTACATAAAAATCTCAGTATATGCTCATCTCCCCGCTCAGCCGCTCATTCCGGCGCCAAGTCCCCGCGGCCCCCTGTCGCGACGCACGGGCTACCGCGCCCGCATGGTCATCGGGGCCATTGCCGCGCGGTCGCTCTCTCACCAGGCGCGGCAGGGCGCGACACCGCGGCCACACCCCGGTCCCGGGCCGCGCGGTCCGCAACACGGGCGGATCCGCGGGGGCCCTGGTTTGGCTGCATCAGGGGTTGCCCAAAATGGGCACGGACATCATTGATGGGGTACGGAGGACAACATGAACCAGTCATCAGGCATCGACCCGAGCGCCGTGCGCGCGGGCACGGACGAGGTTCCGGAGCTCGAGCTGTCCGACGAGGACATTCTGGACGCCATGCGTCACATACCGGGCTATCTGGACATCACCACCGAGGATTTTCGCGCCATCTACCACCTGGCGCACCGTCACTCCCTGGAGCGGCTGTTCCGCCACGTGCAGGCGGGCCGTCTGATGCGCACCGGCATCAAGCCACTGTCTCCGGAGACCCGACTGGACCAGGCCGCCCTGTCCCTGGCAGAACAGCGGAGGAAGAGCCTCCCTGTCGTCGACAGCGACGGGGTCGTGGTCGGCATGCTCACAGAGACGGATTTCCTTCGCCGCCTCAAGGCCGAGACCTTTCTGGAGCTGATGCTGCGTCTGGTCGCCGACGCCGGCAACTTCACCCACCGCTGCCACGAGACACCGGTGAGCGAGGCAATGACCGCTCCGGCGATTGTCGTCGGCGCCGATGCGGGATTCCGCGAGATCGTCAGCGCATTCCACACCCATGAGGGGCGCGCCATGCCGGTCGTGGATACGCGGGGGCGACTGCAGGGGCTGCTGCTGCGCAAAGACTTCGTCAAGGCATACCACTTAGAGGATTTGTTGTGAGCCTGTGCACATATCTGGAGAAGATGCGGGGCAGCACCCGCGGGAGCCCGCCGCGGGTCAGCAACAGCGAGGTGCTGTGGTCCTGGATCGGCGGCTTTCTTGGGATCGGGGGGGTCGCGTGGGTCAACTGGATGTTCCTCACCGGGACCGATGCGGTCCTCATGATCGGCTCCCTGGGCGCGTCCGCCGTGTTGGTCTACGGCGCGGTACGCAGCCCCCTGGCGCAACCACGCAACCTGGTGGGCGGGCACGTGGTCTCGGCGCTGGTCGGGGTCACCGCCTGGAAACTGCTGCTGTTCGCCCCGGGGCTGGCGGCCGCCGGCGCCGTGGCGACGGCCATTGCCGCGATGCACCTGACGCGGACATTGCACCCCCCTGGTGGTGCAACGGCCCTGATCGCGGTGATCGGCTCTGAGCGGATCCACGACCTCGGCTATTTCTATGTCGTGGTTCCTGCCTTCCTCGGCCCGGTGCTGCTCCTCGTGGTCGGCCTGCTGGTCAACAATATCCCCTCGTCACGACGCTATCCGGAGATCTGGTTCTAGGCGATTGCCGGAACATCTCGTACCCGATGAGGCCGGATTGCGGTTCGCCTTCGCGGCGTATCGCCACGAGCAGAGCCGGGCGATGTGCGTGGCCGTGCGACAACGAGGGCGGGCGTCAAGACCGGTCAGCTGGTATGAGATTGGACAGAAATCGCCTTACAACCCGTGGCAACAACGCCTGGGCCGGGCGCACCGGCAAAAGGCGATCATTCCGGACCCACCATCGCCCCGCCGCCGCTGGCGAGGCGTGGATGACCAGGCAACACCTGTCCCCGGCATCCATCCCGCGGTTTGATATAGGTCAACGCGAGCCACCCCACCCCGGCTTAACTTGATCGCCATCGCGGCGCCAGGTTTTCCGCCGACTCAGGAGTCCGGGCCGGACGAGCGAGTCGCCAATCGACCGGCCCGCGCGTTTTCAGGGTGGCCCACCCGCCGGCCGGGCGGCATCCCCATCGCGTCGCGGCGATGCCCGGAGGCGGTGGGTCAACCTGACCTTGTCCGGAGTCGATACCGAATCGGGCCGGGAAGCTCGACCAATCCTGATCTGGAGCCATGCCCCGATGCGCCTGTGCTGGACCCTGACCGCCCTGTTCGCCCTTGCCCTCGCCACGAGCCTGTACCTCTTCCTGGTGCGCGGCTCCGTAGCCCCGGCCAGCGACGGGCGCACTGCCGTCCTGCTGGAGCCAGGCGAGCGCGACCTGGTGCTGGCAGAGATGCGCGCGTTCCTTCAGGCGACCCAGGCCGTACTCGTCTCCGCCAATCAGGGTGACCTCGCCACCGCCGCCACGGCCGCCCGCAAGGTGGGGACGGCGGCGCAGCACGCGGTACCGGCCAGCCTCATCGGCAAACTCCCGCTGGAATTCAAACGACTGGGTTTCGACACCCACGCCCGTTTCGACCAGCTCGCGCTGGATGCCACCGATCTCGGCGACCCGTCCCAGACCCTGACCGCCCTGGGCGAGCTCATGTCCAACTGTGTCGGCTGCCACGCCGCGTTCCGCATCGACGTGGCGCAGCCCTGAGAGGCCCTCATGCCCTATCCCAGCCAAAGCGCCCTGGTCGCCGTGGGCGCCCTCGTCCTTGCCCTCGGCACGGTCCCCATCCAGGCCGATCCGGTGCGGGACAACTTCCAACGTCACTGCGCCGAGTGCCACGGCCCTGACCGCCTGGGGCGCATCGGCCCGGCCCTGTTGCCAGAGAACCTGGGCCGCCTCAAGCGCGAGGAGGCGGCAGACACCATTGCCCGGGGGCGCCCGGCCAGCCAGATGCCGGCCTTCGCCGACAAGCTGAGCCCCGAGGAGATCCAGTCCCTGGTGGCGCTGGTCTACACGCCGCTACCAGAGGTTCCGGTCTGGGGGCTCGAGCAGATCCAGGCGTCCCGCCTCAACCCCGTGGACCAGGCGACCCTGCCGGAAAAACCGGTATTCACCGCGGACCCGCTCAACCTGTTCGTGGTCGTGGAGTTGGGCGACCACCACGCCACCATCCTCGATGGGGACAGGCTGGAGCCCATCCACCGATTCCAGACCCGCTTCGCCCTGCATGGTGGGCCCAAGTTCTCACCGGACGGGCGCTTCGTCTACTTCGGCTCCCGCGACGGCTGGGTCAGCAAGTTCGACCTCTACAGCCTCCAGACCGTCGCCGAGGTCCGCGCCGGGATCAACACCCGCAACGTCGCCGTCTCCGACGACGGACGCTATGTCATGGTCGCCAATACCCTGCCCCATAGCCTGGTGCTGCTCAACGCCGCGGACCTGGCCCCGATCAAGATCATCCCGGTGCAGGACGACACGGGCAAAGAGTCGCGGGTCAGCGCGGTCTACGATGCGGCGCCGCGGCACAGCTTCATCGCGGCATTGAAGGACATCCCCGAGCTCTGGGAGATCCAGTATCGGGACAACCCGCTACCGGTCTACAACGGCCCCATGCACGACTACCGCATGGACGAGGGCATCGCCCGCCAGACCGGCCCCTTCCCTGTTCGACGCATTGTGCTGACCGACTATCTGGACGATTTCCTGTTCGACCCCGACTACCGCCTGGTCCTGGGTGCCTCCCGCGATGGCAACCCCGGGCAGGTCGTCAACCTGGACCTGGGGCGCAAGATCGCCGACCTGGACCTGGAGGGGATGCCGCACCTGGGCTCGGGCATCGTCTGGGACTACCAGGGCCGCCCGGTGATGGCCACACCGAACCTGAAAAAGGCAGAGGTCAGCGTCATCGACATGGCGGACTGGCACAGCATCAAGCACATCGAGACCCTGGGACCGGGCTTTTTCATGCGCAGCCACGAGGCCAGCCGCTATGCCTGGGTGGATGTCTTCTTCGGCCCCAACAAGGACGCGGTGCACGTCATCGACAAGGCCAGTCTCGAGATTGCCCGGACGCTCCGACCGGCCCCGGGCAAGACAGCGGCCCACGTGGAGTTTGACCGCTATGGCAAGTACGCGCTGCTGAGCATCTCGGAACCGGCCCCGGACGGGGCGTTGGTAGTCTACGACGCGGCCACCCTGGAAGAGGTCAAACGCCTGCCGATGAACAAGCCCTCGGGGAAGTACAACGTCTACAACAAGATCACCCGGTCGGCCGGGACCAGCCATTGAGCCCCAGCCGTTGAGTCCGTGCGCGGTCCCCACCAGCCGGGGCCGCATGCAGTTCCTCTGATCGCGCCCGGGGAGCTTGCCTGGCGCGAGACGTCAACCTCGCGGCGGCTCGCACGGCATCAGGCCGAGCTCGCGCGTGTCCTCAAGCTCAGCCAGCGCCGTCAGCGCGGCGCGGTCGTTGACCTGCACATGGGCACCGCGCACCGAGACGACCCCATCCAGGCTCAGCTGCTTGATCACGCGCGAGAACGTCTCGGGTGTCACGGACAGGCGCGAGGCGAGGACCCCCTTGGGGATATCCAGGTCGAAGGCGTCGTGACCCTCTGCCAGGTGCGCCAACAGGTAACGGGCGACACGGCTCTTGGCGTTGTGCAGCGTCAGCGTGTCGATCTCCCCCACCAGGGAGCGCAGCCGCTGGCTCAGCGCCCCCATGACGACGAAACAGGTGTCCATCGACTCGCGCAACATGGCGGCAAACGCCTGGGAATCGATGCCGATCAGCTCTGCCGGTGCCAGGGCGGCGGCGCACACCGGGTAGCGCGGGGCATTGAGAAACATCAGGGCCTCGGCGAAGGTCTGGCCCGGGGAGACGATCTCGATAATCTTCTCCGCCCCCTCGGGCGAGAGCCGGAACAGACGCACATGGCCGCTCTCGAGCAGGTAGAAGCGGCGGGAGGGTTCGCCTTGGCTGAACAACCACTGCCCCTCGTCGAGGCGACTGACGACCGCGTTCGCCGCGACCCGCTCCAACTGCTCGCTGGCCAGACCCGACAGCAGGGGCGCCTGACGCAATCGCTCGATCATATCGGTTCCTCCGCCCAACCAAAGGCCCTGCCAGAATGACCTGTTGGCGGCAGTTGCCCAGTTCAATGAGGGCCTGGATTGACCTTCCGGCGACCTCCTGTCCCGGGCGGAACCCGGCGGCCTGGATCCGACGGCCCACGGGAGAGGGTCCAGTCCACGACGCGGCCCCGGGGCCGCGTGATCACCCCCCAAGCAGCGCCCACCAGGGTCGGCGCGGATCAGGGCGACGGACCCGGGGGAGCGCCCTCCGAGTCCAGTGCCAGACGGGTTAGACGATAGCGCCGAACGGCGAAGAACAAAAGCCCGGCGAGCCAAAGCGCCGAGAAGAGCAGCATGGCTCCGCCCACACTGGTCAGACGCGGCTCGACGCTGGCCGCGGCGAGCGTCGTCAGGGCGGCCAGGTGAAGCGCGAGGTGCCAGAAAGTCAGCCGCTCGGGCAGCAGAACGCGCATGTGCGGGACCCGCACATCGAAACGACCCTTGCCGATCTGGCGCTGCTGGAGGTGGAACCAGCACAGGAACGGGACGATCTTGAACAGCATGCCACTGGGCAGACCGACCCCGACGCCGATCAACAGGAGCACCCCGACCAACGCGTCCGGCGCCCCCCCCGCCCAGACCAGCGCCGCGAGCACCCCGGCGCCGAGCGCGAACCACCAGTGCAGCAGGGCCGCATCGCGCCGCGGCCGGCCGCGGCGCAGCTGCAGACGCAGGGTCACGAGCGCGAAGAGGCCGAAACCCAGGGCCAGCAGTCCCCATCCCAGGCGGGCAAGGTGAACCCACTGGAACAGCGTCGCCAGGCTGACCAACACGAGTGCCGTGAAGAGCAGCGGGGCGAGCCATCTGGTCAGGGCCGGTGGATAGGGCGGGGTAACGTGGAGCATCGGGACCAGCTGATAGCCGGCACCGAGGACGAGCAGTCCTACCCAGCCAAACAACCCCCAGGTCAGGTGCAGATCCACCCAGGGCCAGAATTCTGGCAGAACGACCCAGCCCAACAGTACGCCGGTCAGGGCGACACCCAGGGTCAGGGTCGGCACCAGGGACCAAACACCCAGGCGCAGCGCAACGACGATCGCGGCACTGCCCCGGGCGCGAGTCAGGGCCACGCCCACGGCGGCGAGGAAGACCGTGAAGCCAAGCAGCGCGGATGCGGCCCCAAGCCCCAGGGCCCAGCTCCCCACCCCCTACAGGCCGGCCGCCAGGAACCCCGCCCCGGCGCCCAGGGCGATGTGCACCGTCGGTGCGACCCAGACAACCCCGGGCACTGGCGCACCGGCAATCACCGGGAGCATCTGGAGCAGCGCCCCGCACATGGCCTGCCCAAGAAAACCGATGGTGATCAGGTGGGTCAGCGCGAGGGCGGTCGGGGTCCAGCGCGACGCCAGGGCACCCTCGCCAGCGGCCATCGCGAGCACGCCCGCGGCGGCCGCGAACCAGGGTGCGGTCAGCAACAGGCGCAAGGGCAGGTGGATCGGCGGCGCCTGATCCAGGCTCAGATTCGCGCTCGAGATCATCGTCCCGGCCCCATTCAGACCCGCGGGGGATCGGCGGCGCGGATCCGTATCCGGTAGTCGCCGTCGCCACCGCTCACTTCCCACAGATAGCCCATGCGGCGCAGCAGGTCATACAGGGGGAAGGGTTGGCGCGGCAGGCGCAGCACCACATGATCCCCCGCCGGCAGGCTCGCCAGGGCATCCAGCGTCCGCTCCATCGGCTCGGGCGGCTCCAGGTCGCGGGCATCGATGAGGTGATCCATGGCTAGCCGCCGACGCTCGACCCGGGGCTGGGATACAATTGCGTGAGCATGTGGGTCGCGTCGCGGCCCAGGGCGCGGTCGGCCATCGGGTAGAGGATGCCCTCCTCTTTGGCGTTGTGCTGCTGCGTGATCAGGTGCAGCGTCTCCAGGATACCGAGGCAATCGTCTTCCGAGCGCGCCGCCACGGCGGCGTCCAGCTCATCGAGCATCCGGCGTATCTGCGCATGTTCCGAACGCATCACCCCGGTCGGCCCCTTGGCCATGGGGACTTGGGCCTCGAGCGGGGGAAACAGCACCTCCTCCTCGAAGCGGAAGTGACCCTCGGTGGCCAAGCGAAGCGCGCTGGCCTGGTCCCCGATCAGCTGCCAGTCGCCTCCGTCCGCGACCTGTTCCACAAGGCTCAGCAGGCGATCGCAACGGCGGTGATCTTCAGTCAGGGCGGCGGAAAACAGTGTGGTCACGGATGGGGTCCTCCGGTAATGTGGATGGGACGATTTTGGCTGGCCCGTAACGGGCTGCCTTGACCTGGGTCATTTCTCGCGGGCCAGTGGTCTGCCTTCCCGCTACGTCTCGCGGACCAGCGAGACGGTCCGCCCCCCCGCCCGCCGCATCCGTGCAAGCCCCATGCACCCGGCCGCCAGACTGCTTCCTCGGGCCGGCGTCCACGCAACTTGACCTGCATCAAGGGGCCGGGCCGCCCGCACGGTTAGCTTGACCCCCCGGCGGTGCACCGGCAGACAACGCGTGGCCGTCGCCGAGCCAGCAGTCCGTATCGAGGTACGCAAACGATGCAGTCACTCAGCCCCCTCGGGCGCGCCTTCGTCAACCGGTTCCAGGGCGGTTTCCCACTGGCCGCCCGCCCCTTCCAGGAGGCCGCCCGCGACCTGGGCACCGATGAGCAGACCCTGATCGGGACCGTCCGCGCGTTGCTCGATGAGGGTCTGCTTTCCCGCTTTGGCCCCCTCTACGATGCCGAACGTCTGGGGGGTCGATTCACCCTGGCGGCCATGGTGGTTCCGGAGCGGGACTTCGAGCGGGTCGCGCGCATGTTGGACGCGAGCCCGGAGGTGGCCCACAACTACCGCCGAAACCACGCCCTGAACATGTGGTTCGTGCTCGCCACGCCCACCCGCGACGGGCTGCATGCCGCCATCCGCCGTATTCAGTCCGAGACCGGCCTGGCGGTGCACGATTTCCCCAAGCTCAAGGAATATCACCTCGGCTTCTGGTTACACCTGGGCGACGACGGGTCCGTGGGCATCCGCCGGGTCGAGCGGGACCGCCCATCTCAGGCACCTCCACCGGACGCCCTGGACCGCGCCCTGATCGCGGCCACCCAGGCCGGGCTACCCCTGGAGACGGACCCTTTCGGCGCCGTCGCCAAACGCATCGACTCCGACCGCGAGACCGTCATCTCCCGGCTGCAAGCCCTGCTCGACGGTGGGGCTGTCCGGCGCATCGGCGCCGTCCCCAACCACTATCGCCTCGGCTTGCGTGGCAACGGCATGTCGGTCTGGAACATCGACGACGCCGAGGTGGACGCGCTGGGCGAGCGCATCGGCGCCCTGGACTGCGTGAGCCACTGCTATTGCCGCCCGCGCCGCCCACCACTGTGGCCGTACAACCTGTTCGCCATGGTGCACGGGCGCGATCGCGCCGAGGCGCTGGCCGGGGCAGCACGGGTCGAGGCCCTGGTGGCCGGGCACTGCAGCGGACACCGTGTCCTGTTCAGCGAGACGATCCTCAAAAAGACCGGCTTGCGCTTCGTCGCCTGACCCGCCGCCCCGGGGAGACCCCATGTTTCGCATCAGTCGCTATCTGCAACTCCTCGCCGACCCCGATCGGCTGGCCCGGGCCGCTGCCGCCCCACCCGCCAAACCCAGCGGACCGGTGGTGATCTGGAACCTGATCCGCCGCTGCAACCTCACCTGCCGCCACTGCTACTCCACCTCCGCCGACAAGGACTTCGCCGGCGAGCTCTCGACCGACGAGGCCTACGAGGTGATGGAGGACCTGCGCGCCTTCGGCGTGCCTGTACTGATCCTCTCTGGCGGTGAGCCACTGATGCGCCCGGACCTGTTCGATCTGGCCGCCAGGGCCAAGGCACTGGGCTTCTATGTTGCCCTGTCCACCAATGGGACCCTGATCGACACGGCCATGTTGCCGCGCATCCGCGACGCCCAGTTCGACTATCTGGGGATCAGTCTCGACGGTCTCGAGGCGACCCACGACCGCTTCCGCCGCCGCGAGGGGGCCTTTCGCGACTCGCTGCAGGGGTTGCGGCTGTGCCGCGACGCGGACATCCGGGTCGGGATGCGCTTCACCCTGACCCGCGACAACGCCAAAGACCTGCCCGGCCTGCTCGACCTGATGGCCGCGGAAGGGATCGACAAGTTCTATCTGTCCCATCTCAACTACGCCGGGCGCGGCAACAGCAATCGGGGCGACGACGCCCAGTTCCGCATGACCCGCGAGGCCATGGACCTGTTGATGGACACCTGCTGGCAACGAATCCAGGCCGGGGTGCCGATGGAGCTGGTCACCGGGAACAACGACGCCGATGCCGTCTACCTGCTGCACTGGGCGCGGCGACGCCTGCCCGAGCGGATCGCGGACCTGGCCAGTGTCCTGCGGGGTTGGGGCGGAAATGCCTCCGGGGTGAACGTCGCCAATATCGACAACCTGGGGACCGTCCACCCCGATACCTTCTGGTGGAACCATGGCCTGGGCAATGTGCGCGAGCGGCCGTTCTCGCGGATCTGGCAGGATGTCTCCGACCCGCTGATGGCCGGGCTCAAGCAGAGCCCCCGCCCGGTCAAGGGGCGCTGCGCCGCCTGCGCCTATCTGGATATCTGCAACGGCAATACCCGCACCCGGGCCTTCCAGCTCAGCGGCGACCCCTGGACCGAGGACCCCGGCTGTTATCTGAGCGATGCGGAGATCGGCCTGGGCACACCGGAAACCCCGGGGGTGCGCGCGTGACACCACCCGACACCCGTCTCGACCCGGATCTGGCGGAGTCCGACCCCAAGATCCCGGCGTACCGCCGTGGTCTCGGTCAACGGATCAGCCTGGCGGCCGCCTACCTGTGCTACGCGGCGGCCATCGCCTGTCTGGTGGGATTGGGGGTCTGGACGGGCGAGCTCGGCGGCAACCACCCGATCATCGCCAGCCTGGGCGCATCGGTCGTCTTCTTCGTCGGGGCAGGCGTGGTCCTGCACGTCATGGGCCGAGCCAACCTCCCGAGCCTTTGCTTCAGCCGGGACGAGACGCGACCACCCGGGCAGACCTGAGCGGTCGCGCGATCGGCTCGCACTTCGCGATCCGCAGCTCGCGCAGTGCCACACTATCGATCACTTGCACGGGTTGATCCCGCCACGCCATCCCCGGCGCGGCGGGGAGACGCGCACAACCCGTTCCTTCCCGGGCCTCGTATGGGGCCGCCGGGTCGAAGCCGACCGGTTACGCCGCTCGCATTGGGTTGAACGCGACGGCAATGCCAATCAAAATGGTGCCGGCTGGCCGTTCTTAAGGCGGCCTATTGACCCACACCATGCACCGATGACCCACAAGCCCCTCGCGCCGTACACCCTCGTCCTGACGCTGGTCCTGGTCCTGCAGCTCACGCACAACGTCGCGGGCGCCGCCCTCCCCATCCAGGTGGACGGCGAACCCCTGCCCAGCCTTGCGCCCATGCTCGAGCGTGTCGTGCCGGGTGTGGTCAACGTGTCGACCCTGAGCGTGATCGATGCCGACGATCACCCACTGTTGCGCGACCCATTTTTTCGGCGTTTCTTCGGCATCCCCGGACAGGGCAACGAGAGCAAGAGCCAGAGCCTTGGTTCCGGTGTGATCATCGATGCCGAGCGCGGCGTGATCCTGACCAATCATCACGTCGTGGAGAAGGCCGACGCCATCCGCGTCACATTCCACGACGGACGCAGGCTCGAGGCGCAACTGATCGGGTCCGATCCGGAGACCGATATCGCCGTACTGCAGGTGCAGGCCGATGGCCTCACGGCGGTCCGTCTCGCGGACTCCGACCAGTTGCGGGTGGGCGATTTCGTCGTCGCCATTGGCAGCCCCTTTGGCCTCGCGCAGACGGTCACCTCGGGCATCGTGAGCGCGCTGGGGCGCAGTGGGCTCGGGATCGAGGGGTACGAGAGCTTCATTCAGACCGACGCATCCATCAATCCCGGCAATTCGGGCGGGCCGCTGGTCAATCTGCGCGGCGAGCTGGTTGGCATCAACACCGCAATCCTGGCGCCCGGCGGCGGCAACGTTGGCATCGGCTTCGCCATCCCGGCGAACATGGTCCAGACCGTGGCGACGCAGATCCTGGAACACGGCGCCATGCACCGCGGGCTATTCGGCGCAAGCGCACAGGATCTGACCCCGGAGCTCGCCGCCGCGCTGGGCGTTGAGCGCACCCGCGGTGCGGTGATCTCCACGGTGGAGGCCGGATCGGCCGCCGAGCAGGCGGGACTGCGGCCGGGCGACGTGATCACCCGGCTCGACGACCGGGACGTCAGCGGTGCCGCCGATCTGCGCAATCGCATCGGACTGCTGCGCGCCGGGAGTGCTGTCGAGCTGGAGGTGCTCCGGCAGGGCAAGGCGCAGCGCGTGCGCGCGCGGGTCGCGGACCCGTTTGCCAATTTCGTCCCCGGCAAGACCCTAAGCGAGACGCTCCAGGGCGCGTTGATCGGCGAGAGCAGGCGAGCTGTCCACGGCGGTGAGGCCAGCGTGGTCAGCATCGGGCCCGTGCGTCCGCAGAGTCCAGCCTGGCTCGCGGGTCTGCGCGAGGGCGACGTGCTCCTGCAGGTGAATCGACAGCCGGTCCGCGACCTGCGCGACCTGGCCCTGGTGCTGCGTGGATCCACGGTGCTCTACAGCCTCCAGGTCTTGCGCGACGATCGGCTGCTTCTGCTCTCGCGGCGCTGATGCGGCAGCTTGGCCTGTTTGAAGACGACCCCGCACCGTCGCACGGGTACCGGTCAGGTCTCAGTCCAGACGCCGGTCCACGACGGCGGCGACCACCAGATCGCCCCAGACATTGATCGCCGTGACGGGGTAGTCGAAGAACCGGTCGACCACAAGGTAGAGGGCCAGATAGGTCTGTGGCAGACCAAGCAGCTCGAGCATGAAGGCCATCATCGCGATGCCGCCCCCCGGGATGCCCGCGGTGCCAGCCGACGAGGCCATGGTCAGCAACACGATCAGGAGCGCCTGCCACGACGAGAGCTCGGCGCCGGCCAGCTGCGACAGAAAGATCAGCAGGATGGACTGATAAAGGGCCGAGCCGTCCATGTTCAGCGTCGCGCCCAGGGGAAGCGTGAAGCTGCTGACCCGCACACGCACACCGGCATCGTGCTCCAGCACCCGTTTGGACACCGGGTAGGTGGCCGAGCTCGATGCGGTCGACAGGGCCATCAGCAGGGCCGGCCTCACGCTGGCGATGAAGGCCAAGACCGAGCGACCCGTGCCCAGCCGATAGAGCAGTGGCAGAAACGCGAGCGCGTGCGACGCGGCGGCCGCGGTGACGGCCCAGACGAAGGCGTGCAACTGGAACACCGCCCCCCAATCCATGTCGGCCAGGCTCGCGTAGACGAGCGCGCAGACGCCCGCCGGCGCCAGCGCCAGGATGCCCTGGAGGGCTTGCATCAGCAACGCGTTCAACGCGTTCGCCCCATCGAGCAGCAATCGCCGATCGCTGGCCGCCAGGAAACGCGAGGCAACTGCCGCGCCGACCGCGATGACGACGATGTGCAGGATGTTGCCCTCGGCCAGCGAGGCGAACAGATTGCTCGGCACCAGCCGATCGACGAACCGTGTCAGCGAGAATTCCGGGCGGGTGGGGTCGATGGGCACAAGACCCACGAGCCCTGGCGTGAGGTCTCCTGACAGCGCGAGGCCGAGCGATGTGCCGAGGGTCGCGGCGACCGCCGAGGTCAGCAGATACAGCCCCAGCGTCCATCCGCCGAGGCGCCGGAGATCGTCTCCAGCCGCCAGTGACGCGTAGATCGACACCAGCACCAGCGGCAGGATCAGCACCTTCAGCAACGAGAGGAACGCGTCACCAAGCCAGCCCACGGCAATGGCGCCGGATGGAATCCATCCCGCGAGCACGACCCCGATAAGCAGGCCCATCGGGACGGAATACAGACGCCGGATCCACATCGCGCGTCAGCCCCGGCTCGCCATTGCCGCGACCAGGCGCCACGCCGGCCAGCCGGTCAGGAACAGGTTCTCGCCCGGCGGTGCCCGATCGTCGCGCCCATGCCCGAGATAGCGCATCAGCCGGTCGATCATGTCCTCCTGCACCCCTTCATGCCCGTGCTGGGTCTCGATGTTGTAGTAGTCCCCCAGGCGGTGCTCGACGATGTAATCGGACATGGAGCAATTGAAGCTCGCGTCGGTTACCTGCTTGTACACCACATTCAACCCGAGCTGTCCCAGCGCCGCGACCTGGGCGCGCGCCCGGCGGTTGGCCCCGATTGGCGTGGACCCGGCGATGAAGACCAGATTGTCCTCATCACGCAACTCCCCGCGCGCCGACGAGCTCCTGAACCCGGTATAGGCGCCGTCGTTTCGCTGCACCGAGATCGTGCCCTGACCGCCATTGCCTTCCCAGCCGTCGGCATTGTTGTGTAGTGAGAGGAACGGCAGGCGACCGTTGGGGGCGTAGTGGCGCAGCACCGCGTCGGTAAACCTCGGTGCGGGCACCCGCTGGGCGCTGCAGCGGGCGGCCTCCGAGGGGGTCTTGCTGAAGTTGCGGTTCGGATCCTGACCCTGGAAGCGGCGCCCGCCGCCGCTGTCCACCGCGAGAAAGCCGCCCCCGTAGGTGCGCACCGCGTAGAGCGCGGCGCCGAAGGCCGAGCTCTCGTTGTCGTGGGGCAGGACCCAGAACGGCCCGTCCGGCCTGTCCAGGCTGTAAAAGACGTGGAAGACCCAGCGGAAACGTCCCTCCTCGACGAGTTCGCGCTGATAGCACAGCCTGCTGGCCCGGATCTCCGACAGATGCCGCCGAATGTCCGGCGCGCGTGAGTCGGCCGGGTCGGCACAGCCGTGCGGGGCGCGCGACATCACCGGCTGCAGGGTCCAACGCCGAACGGGGGCCGCCGTGAGCAGGCCGTGATCGGCACGCGCCGGAACCAAACCAGGCGCCATTGGTGCCGCCGAGACGCCAAGAGCGATCAGCGCGGGCAGCGCGATGCCCAGCGGCCATCGGGACCGGTTCATGGCCCGGTACCGAACTGGGCAATGGCGATCAACCTGGACCGATCAGGCCAATTGCCAGCGTCGCACCTGTTTCTCGACCTCTTCCGCATCGCTGTATGGCTCCTTGATCCCATTGCGATCGATGTAGCGTTCATGTCCCTTGCCGGCGATCAGCGCGACCCATTGCTCGGAAACGGGGCGCGCAACGAGCATGGCGAAGAGCCGCTCGATGGCAGAGCGCCGGTCGACGACCACCTCGTGCGCCCGCCCCGACACTCCCGGCAGGATGTCGGCGATGATCGCCTCCGGGGACTCGAAGCGCGGGTTGTCCGAGGTAAGGATGAGCGCATCGGACAAACGCGCCGCGACCGCCCCCATCAGCGGCCGCTTGGTCTTGTCGCGATCGCCGCCGCAGCCGAACAGCGTGGCCAGCCGCGCCGATGGAAAGCTCCGACGCATCGCGCCCAGCAGATTCTCGAGCGCATCCGGCGTATGGGCGAAATCGATCACGAGCGTGAAGCGGCCATGCACCCGGCAGTCGAAGCGCCCTTCGACCGGGCGCAGCGCCCGCCAGGGCGCATCGCCGGCCCCGATCCGCGCCGACAGATCCCCCGCCATCGCGAGCGCCAGCGCGTAGTTGTGCCAGTTGTAATCCAGGGCGAGGAACGGCTTCTCGGCGATGATCGCGGCATCCGGCTCGGGCACCGCCAACAACTCGACCGGGGACGCCGCGGCGGACCCTGCCCCCAATTGTTCGTACAGGACGGGATCCGTGGTGTACAGTCTGCCGCCGTCCGCGACCATGCCGAGCAGCCGTGACTTGGCCGCAAAATAGGCCGCCTCGGTGCCATGGTAATCGAGATGGTCGCGCGAGAAGTTGGTCCAGGCAGCGGTGTCAAAGCGCAGCCCATGGACGCGCCCCTGGTCCAGCGCATGACTGCTGGCCTCCATCAGCACAAAATCGACCTGGTCCTGATAGCGATGCAGGATGCGGCGCAGCTCGACATAGGGTGGCGACGTGAAGCCGGTCTCGACGATCCGGACCCCATTCAAGAACAGCCCCAGCGTGCCAATGCTCAGTACCTGATGCCCGCACGCGAGCAACATCGCCTCGAGGAACTTCACCGTCGTGGTCTTTCCATTCGTGCCGGTGACGCCGGCCAGGCGCAGCCCCCCCCACTGAACGGGAAAAAAAAGGTCGCACAATCGCTCCAGGATCGCGCCCCATTGGTCTGGCTCGGCCACGTGGATGCGCGTATCGGTCAGTTGCTCCAGCCCCTGGAACCAACGGTTCACGACCAGCACCGGCGCCGGGCAGCCCGTCAGATAGCGCCGGCAGATCTCGGCGTCATCGCGACCGTCGTCGAAACGCTGGAACACCAGGATCGAGCCCCCGTCGCAGGCGTCCGCGCGCCATTGGACGTTCGTCAGCACCCGCGCGGGCAGCGCGGCCCCGTGGCGCACCGACGCACCCGTGCCGAGGCAGGCGTTCAGCTCGTCGATGGCGATCCCGATATCAGACATCGGTGGCAGTTCCAATAGAGGTTGATGGGGTGAAACAGGCCCGCGCCGGACAAGCCGGCCCGGGGGACCTTGCGCGCGTCACAGCCCCAGCTCCCGCCAACGGCCCTCGATGCGCTTGACCGAAACCGGGTAGGCCGTACCGACCTGCTGGGCGAACAACGACACACGCAGCTCCTCGAGCATCCAGCGGACCTCGTCCAACCTGGCGTCGCGCCGTCCCGCGGCGCACGCGGCGGCGGAGCGCTCCCGCCATTTTTTCATCAACGGCGCCATCTCCCGCATCTGCTGCTGATCGCGTCCAGCAGCCTGAGGTAGCTTCTCGGCGCGCATCGACGCGGCCTTCAGATAGCGCGGGTATTCCCGCAGCTGTACGAACGGCACCTGCTGCAAAAACCCCCGGAAGACCAGGCCATCGATCTGGGCACCCATGTCCAGCACCGAGGGCATCCAGTTGATCTGCGTGATGCTGGAGAGGCGCTTGCGCAACGGCTGGTAGGCATCGAGGATCGCGGCAACGAGCGCGCAGACCTCGGTCGCGGTCCCCATCAGGCGCGCCTTGTTCGCCGCGAGGCGCTGCTCGAAAGCGGCCTGGTCGCGAATGGGCGGCTGGCCCTCCGTGAAGGTCAGGTCCAGAATCAGCGCGATCAGCTCGTCGGACAGGTCGGGGGCCTTGCCCGCGCCCACGCGCCCCGCCGAGCCCATCGCCCCCGACAGCACCATCTCCGGCGCGGCGGGGGCCTTGGCATATTGCAGGCGCATGCGACCGAGACCGGGCAGATGGCGGCGCAGGGCGCGCAGATCCATACCCAGTGTCAGCATGATGAGCCGCCGCAGCCCCGCACGCGTTGCCGCCGCGGCGCTGTCCTCCGCATCCAGCACCTGGATCGCGACCTGGTCTCCGCGGTCGACCAGGGCGGGAAAACCGCGCAGTCGAATGCCGGCGCGATCCAGGTCGATGTGCGCGGGGAGCGAGCCGAAGTCCCAACGCGTCACGCCCTCCCGCTCCAGACCAATGCCGCGATCGCCGAGCGGGATGTTGGCGAAGCTCTGCCCGCCCTCGCCGCCGTGTCGCCGTTTTAGCGCGACGAGATCCTCGCCGGTCGCGACCGCCGCACCCGCCTCGTCCACCAACCGCACCTTCATGCGCAGGTGCGCGGGGATCGAGGACTGGTCCCAGGCATCCTCGGGGACCTGCACCCCCGTCAACTCCCGAAGCGCCTCGGCAAGCGCCTGGACCAAGGGCCGGTCCGTCGGTCTGAGGTGCCGGACCAGGCGCGTCGCGGTGTCAGGGATCGGCACAAAGGCCTTGCGCTGCTGCTTGGGCAGCCCACGCAACAACGCCGTGATACGCTCCTCGAGCAGCCCCGGCACCAGCCATTCGAGCCGATCCGACGAGACCTGATTGATCAGCGGCAGGGGCACCACGAGGGTCACGCCGTCGCACCGATGACCGGGGTCGAAATGGTATTCCAGGGGCAGCTCGGTGGCGCCAACGCGCAGGCTGTCCGGGAACGACCGCGCGGTGATCTCCGCGGCGTCCCGGCGCATCAGGTCGCCGATGCGCATGTGCAGCCGCTTCGGGTCCTTGCGGCTGATCTTGCGCAGCCACTGCTCAAACTGCGGCTTGGAGTAGATGCCCGAGGGTACCCTCTCGGCGTAGAAGGCGTAGATGGCCTCCTCATCGACCAGGATGTCGCGACGCCTGGACTTCGCCTCCAGGTGTCGCACGGACTCGATCAGCTCGGCGTTATGGCGCCAGAACGGCGCGCGCGTATCGAAATCGCCCCCGGTCAGCGCAAAGCGCAGAAAGATCTCACGGGCCTCGGCCGGATTGATTGGGCCGTAGTTGACCCGCCGCCGCGACACCAACGTGACCCCGTACAGGGTCACCTTCTCGAACGCGGCGACCTGGCCCGAGGCCGACTGCCAGTGCGGTTCGGACCAGCTGCGTTGCACCAGGTGGCGGCCCACCCGCTCGATCCAGGCCGGTTGCACCTTGGCCACATGGCGTGCGTATTGCCGCGTGGTCTCGACCCGCTCGGCGCAGACGATCCATTTCGGCCCCTTCTCGAACAGCCCGGAGCCCGGGTGGATGTAGAACCGGCCGTTACGCGCGCCCTGGTACTCGCGCCGCTCGTCCTTCAATCCTATGTTGCTCAGCAGGCCGGTGAGCAACGCGAGATGAATCTCCTCGAAGCTGCCCTCGGCCTCGTTCTCGCGATACCCCATCTCGTGCATCTGCTCGCGCAGCTGGATATGGACATCGCGCCATTCCTGGACCCGGTTCCACGACAGAAAATGCTGCCGACAAAGCTTCTGAAACTTATTCCTCGACAGCTCTTTACGCTCTGTCTCGAGAAATCGCCACAGGTTGAGAAAGGCCAGGAAATCGGAGTCCTCGTGGCGAAACGTGGCGTGGATCTCGTCGGCCGCCTGCTGCTTGTCGAGCGGGCGCTCACGCGGATCCTGGACACTGAGCGCGGCGGCGATGATCAGCATCTCGCGCAGACAGTGATGCTCGCCGGCGGCCAGCAGCATGCGCCCGATGCGCGGGTCGAGCGGCAGCCGCGCCAGCTGCCGGCCAAGCGGTGTCAGGTGCCCATCGGCGTCGATCGCCGCCAGCTCTTCGAGGGTGCGGTAGCCGTCGGCGATGAGCCGGGTGTCTGGCGGATCCAGGAAAGGAAAGCGCTCGATGGCCCCAAACCCGAGCAGCTTCATCTGCAGGATCACCGCCGCCAGATTGGTCCGCTGGATCTCCGGCTCGGTGAATGGCGCACGGGCGGCGAAGTTGTCTTCGCTGTAGAGGCGAATACAGATACCCGAGGCGACGCGCCCGCAGCGGCCCTTGCGCTGATTGGCCGAGGCCTGGGAGATGCGCTCCACGGGCAGGCGCTGAACCTTGCTGCGGTGGCTGTACCGGCTGATGCGGGCAAAGCCGGGGTCGATCACGTAGTGGATGCCTGGCACGGTCAGGGATGTCTCGGCGACATTGGTCGCCAACACCACTCGGCGGGTGCCGTGCGGCCGGAACACCCGCGCCTGTTCCGCCGGACCCTGCCGGGCGAACAGCGGCAGGATCTCCGTTGACGGCGGGTGATGCTTACGCAGCGTCTCCGCGGTCTCGCGGATCTCGCGCTCGCCCGACAAGAAGACCAATACATCCCCCCGCCCCGCCCGGGCCAGCTCACCAACGGCCTCGGAGATGGCCAGCTGCATCAGGTCGTCTCGCTCGGCGAGGGCCTCGTCCTCCGGCGGCCGGTAACGCACCTCGACCGGGTAAGTGCGCCCGGAGATCTCGATGATCGGCGCTTGCCCAAGGCGGACACTGGCGAAGTGCCGGGCGAAGCGCTCCGGGTCGATGGTCGCCGAGGTGACGATGATCTTCAGCTCCGGGCGCCTGGGCAACAGGCCCTTCAGATACCCGAGCAGGAAGTCGATGTTGAGGCTGCGCTCGTGGGCCTCGTCGATGATCAGCGTGTCGTATTCGCTTAGCAGGCGATCGTGCTGGATCTCGGCAAGCAGGATGCCGTCGGTCATCAGCTTGACAGCTGTCTCGGGCCGAACCCGATCGTGGAAGCGTACCTTGTAGCCGACCACCGAACCCAGCTCGGCACCCAGCTCCTGGGAAACGCGACTGGCGAGGCTGCGGGCGGCGATACGACGCGGCTGGGTATGGCCGATCCGGCCGAGCACACCGCGGCCGAGCTCCAGGCAGATCTTCGGCAACTGCGTCGATTTCCCGGACCCGGTCTCGCCGCAGAGGATCAGCACCTGGTGCGCCTGGATCAGCGCGGCGACCTCGGCGCGGCGCTCGCTGACCGGGAGCTCGGGCGGATAGCCGATGGCCGGGATCGCGGCACGCCGGCGCTCGCCGAGCGCCACGGATTCGGACACCGCGCGACGAAGCCGCTCGAGCTCCTGGTCGACGGACTCACCCTGGCGCTCGCGACGGCGCAGGCCGGCAAGGCGCTGATGCAGGGCGCGCCGATCTTTCAGCAGGCATGCCCCAAGATCGATATCGTTGGCGAGAATGATGGTTTGCTCCGTCAGGCTGATCCTCCGGCGCCCCGCCGGCCGCTGGCACGCTTGGCGCACCATCTGGCTGGCGCTTTGCCCGCGATAACGCGCTTCCAGGTCGAGGGCGGGTTTGGAGGTAATCGATCGTCCACTCGACACCGGACGATCCATCACGCGGCGCGGCGTCAAGCGTGGGTTGGGAGGGCATCCAAGGTGCGACGACGCCAGGGCGATGCCAACGACAGGCCTCGGATGCCCCGGACCGCTCACCGCGCGGGCCGATCGCGCGTGGCCGGGGTTTCCGGCATACGCCCGGACCAGGTCAAGGCCGTGCCACGTCCGGGTCCGTTGGGACCGTCGTCTCGGGCCTCCAGCTGTTGCACTCGCCGGGTCACCCCCCGGACAGGGGCCACCTGCAGATCACCGAGACGCCGCCCCCATCCCGACTAACGATCGACAGGATACCCCCGGTGAGCTCCGCGCGCTCGCGCATACTGTTCATCCCGACACCACGATGCAGCTTCTCCACGTCACCGACGATACCCCTGCCGTTATCTCTGATCGACAACGCCACCTCACCCGGCATCATCTGCGCGCAAAGCTCCACCCTGCTGGCATGGGCATGCTTGCAGATATTGTTGAACGCCTCTTGGGTGATGCGAAAGACCTCGGTCTTCAGCCGGGCTCCGATGGCCGTTTCGTCGAGGTCCACCCGCTGAAGGATGGTCATCTCAGGCATGGTCTTCGACATCTCACGCAGAAACCAACTCAGGGTCGCCCCGATGCCAAGATCGTCGAGCATCGACGGCCGCAGCGCCATTGAGACACGTCGCGTCTCCTCGACCGCGTCCCGCAAAGAGCTCACGATATTCGGCGCCTTCCCCAGGCAGAAAGAGCGCTCGCCCGCTTTGCACTTCTCGACGAGATGCTCCAGCATCAGCCTGGCTGCATTGAGCTGCTGTCCAACACCGTCGTGAAGCTCGCGCGCGATGCGGCGACGTTCCTGCTCCTGCGCGACCAGAAGCCGCTCGGACAATTGCGACGTTTGCCGCTTCGAGTCCAGCAGACGTTGCTCGAATTCCTTGCGGGCCGTGATGTCCAATGTATTTCCGATCACCGCCTCGCGCCGACATGCCCGGTGGGGGGCCTGTGTGATGTGGAGCCAGATGAAACGCCCGTCACATCTGCGCACCAGACCCTCACACGCCCCTTCGTCCCAATCCAGGCCCGTCGCCGACGCCAGCTTCGCGGACAGTTCACCGCCCAGGAGATCGGCAAGCCGCGCACCGACCAGCTCTCCTGCCCCGTAGCCCAGCATGTTGGCGAAGCGACTGTTGTGATAGGTCACACGGCCATCCTCGGTCAGGTATATACCTGTCCGCGTATGCTCGACAAACGACTGCCAACGGGCTTCGGAATCCCGCAGCGCCTCCTGATCCCGCCGACGCGCCTCGGTCTCGATGGTCAGCCGTTCATTTGCCGACATCAGCTCGGCGGTCTTCGCGACCACCGTGCGTTCGAGCTCCTCGTTGAAGCCCTCAATCAGTCGCCTGGCCCTGGTCCGTTCTGTGGCGTCTTCAAAGATGGCAATGTAGCAGCCCGGCTCCGCGTCCCAATCCGGTAGGAGCTCAACAGTCTGGAGCTTCAGATCGTAGATGCGCCCACTCTCACTCATCAGACCCGACAAAACCACCGCCCGCCCGAGCAGGGCCGCCTTCAATTGCGCCCAAAGCCCATCCATGGACTGGGCGCGGGCAACCACCAGGTCCGCTCCGGACCCGCCGTCGTCGGGTGCGCCGCTCAATGCCGACTGGACACGAAGCATCAGCCCGAGTCGCGACAACAGCGCGGAAAACCCACAGCCAGCGATCGTCCGCACGTCACCCAGATGCAGGTCCTCGAGCGCTCGATTGGCGCGTAGAATGGCCCCGTTGCGATCCAGCAGGCACACGAGCTGCGGCAAGGCATCGATAATCGCCTCCCACTCTTGCTTCGCACGCTGAACCTTAAAGTGCAATCGCATCTCGCGGCGGCGATTGAAGGGCGGGGATGCAACCGAGGGCAGTGAGCCAAGGAAGGCGCAGATGAAGTCCTCTGAGATCTCGGACAGACAACCCTCCGCGGGGGACGTCACGAGTAAGAGGTCCAGGCAGGAGTCGCTGACCCCCGACAGGTAGACATCGGCCCTGGACGCGCGCAGGCCAGCCTCCATGAGCACGACCTCCGGCGAAAGCGAGATGCGCGCCGGGTCCCGCTCTTCGGTTTCCGAGATCGCTGGCTGGCGGGAATACAGATCACGCCCCAACAGTCTGTGTACCGAAGATCTGGCGCAGAACCCCGTGATACCGTGGCAGACGAACTGTTCGGTCTCGCCCGTTGATGCATGCACCCTGTGCAGTGCAAGCGCCGCCCCGGGAATCAGCCTGGCCGCTTCCCGCAGTGCCCACTGGAAGGCCAATTGGGGATCCGTGGCCTCGGCAAAGATCTCCGCAACGCGGTTTAGCGCGCGGCGGGCACGCGCGGCCGATCGTGACGCATTCGCGTCCACGCCCGGGTGGTGATCCTGGATATCCATCAGAGCATCGCCTCTCCCGCAACGCACAATGCTGTAGAGGATGACAGCACCGACCACACGAGGGTGAATTCTCCGCTGTGGCTACCAACGGCCGCAGCCAATGCCGAACCAGCAGTAAAGCCGAGGCATCGCCACCACCCGGACGTCGGGGTCGGTCCCGGTCGAGACGACCCGACCGCGTCTGAGCTTCAAACGACCCGGGGGATTCATCGACGCCCGTGATCCAGGACCCGGCCCAGCTACTGTCCGTTGGCGGCAGTATAGCGCGGCGCCGCACGGGCACCGCCCTGCGCACCGGCAATCCTAGCGCACAAAAGGGCGGGACAGGGCTGGCTTGACAATCGCACTGTCCGCGGTGCAAAAAGCGTAAGGAACGACTAAGGTCTTCCTTTACGGAGACACCGATCGAACGCGTCCTGGCATGGGGCCAGCGCGCGAAGCGAGAACCTCGTCCCCGACGCGATCCTTTTTCAGTCAGCTCGGTGACCCGAAGGCGCCGGGCCTGTCCATAGCCCGGATCGCAAGCGCTTTGAATCGGCGTTTGATTCATCGATCGACTCGGCGCAACAAAGGATAGAGGTCGTTGCCCCAATCAGACCTTCCCAGGAGGCCGCGATTTCCGTTTCACGGAGCCTAAGCCGGCGCGGCGATGTCCAATGAGCAGGGTGCTTCGGGATTCACGCCATGAAACGTTGCTTCAACACTCGTATCGCGAGGGTCTTTTCGGCAAACCGCTCCGGGTCGCGGCGCGCGGCGCGCGCGTGGCGGCGACCAGCGGGGTCGGCCTCAGCGCACCCGATCTCGTCCGTGCCAGCGCGGTCTCGCTGTCTGGCTTCCCACGGCCTCGGGCGTGGCTTCGCCCTGGCCGCTGTTGCGATGTCGGCCTGCCATGGCCGGATACCGCGATCCCGTGCGGGGCGCGGCGTCGCGGCCCGGCGCTAGGACGTCGGCGATGCGTGTTCTCCTCGTCGAGGACGACCGACTGCTCGGCAGCGGGCTGCGGACGGGGTTGCGACAGGATGGCTGCACCGTGGATTGGCTGCAGGATGCCGACGCCGCCGAGCACGCGATCAGGCTCGAGCGTTTCGATGTCGTGGTGCTGGATCTCGGCCTGCCCGGGCGTTGTGGACTGTCGTTGCTGCGCGATCTGCGACATGACGGCATTCGCGTTCCGGTGCTGATCCTGACCGCGCGCGACACCATCGATGACCGGGTGGTCGGACTGGACGCGGGGGCCGACGACTACCTGATCAAGCCATGCGATCTCACCGAGCTGGCGGCACGCCTTCGCGCCCTGGTCCGACGTGACCGGGGCCAGGCCTCGGCCACGCTGCGCATGGGCGATCTGCTGATCGACACCAGCAACCGCGAGGTGCAGATCCAGGATCGTCCGATCTCGCTGTCGGCCAAGCAGTACGCGCTGCTGGAGGCGCTGGCGGCCAACGCGGGCCACGTGGTCTCGCGCGCGAGCCTGCACGAGACCGCCTATGGCTGGGGGCAGGAGATCGACAGCAACGCGCTGGAGGTGCACATCCACAATCTGCGCCGGAAACTGGGTCGAGAGCGCATCGAGACGGTGCACGGCATCGGCTATCGGCTTGTGGTGCCCGAGGCACCATGAAATCGATCCGGCTGCGCCTGCTGGTCTCGCTGCTCGCGCTCTGGACGACGGTTTGCGCCGCCTTTGCGTTGGTGGCCCTCGAGCGCTCGCAGCACGAGGTCGAGGAGCTGCTGGACGCGGAGCTGGCACAGACGGCAAGGATGCTGCGCCGCATCGCGCTTGCGGGCCGGCTCTCGGAGGTCCAGAAGGCGGTATCCCAGAGCATGACGCCGATCGGGCATCCCTACGAGACCAAGATCAGTTTCCAACTGTGGGACGGCGACCACCTGGTTGGCATGTTCGGCGCGGCCCCAACGGATCGGCTGGCGCAGGAGGAAGGGTACGCGGATCGGGAGATTGGCGCGACGAAATGGCGCGTCTTCGGACTGCCTTCCCCGGACGGTAATCACGACCTCTATGTCGCGCAGGACTATTCCATTCGCCAGGAGCTGGTCCATTACCTCACCATGCACGCGTTGCAGCCCATCCTGTGGTCATTGCCCGTGGTGGTGTTGCTGATCGGCGTCGCGGTCAGCGACGGACTCAAGCCATTGGTGGGTCTTGCGCGCGCCGTCAAGGGTCGCTCGGCCAGGCGGCTGGATCCGATCGACGAGGCAGGTGTCCCGGTCGAGATCCGACCCGTAATCAGCGCCCTGAACTCTCTGATGGAGCAACTTCGGCAGACCCTTGCCGCCGAACGTCGTTTCGCGGCCGATGCGTCCCATGAGTTGCGCACGCCGCTGGCGGTGATTCGAACCCATGCCCAGATCGCGCGGCGCAGCCGCGATGGGGACGAGCGAAACGAGGCCCTCGACAACGTCGCCCTGGGTGTGGATCACGCGACCCGGCTCGTCTCTCAGCTGCTGACGTTGTCGCGGATCGGATCGCAGAACGCCGATGAGGAAGCGGTTCCCACGTCCGTCGCCTTAACGGTGCCGCAGATCGTCGAGAACAAGCGCGACGGCGCCATCGCCAAGTCCATCGATCTGCGCTGCGAGCTCGACGCCGATGATTCATTCCTCGTCAATCTGCCCGCGCCCGCGCTGGCGGTATTGGTCGGCAATCTCGTGGACAATGCGGTCAAATATACGCCGCCGGGCGGGCGGGTGGACGTCTCTGCGAGGCGAGGCAACGGCCGCGTACTCCTGACGGTCACCGATTCCGGGCCGGGGATCGCCGCTGGCGAGCGGGATCGCGTGTTCGACCGTTTCTATCGCCCCGCCGGGCAAAGCGAGCCCGGCGCGGGTCTCGGGCTGTCGATCGTGCGGCATATTTGCGACGTCTACGACGCCCTGATCGAGTTGGGGCCCGCGCGGGAGGCTGCCGACAGGGACGGCCCTCAGGGCCTGCGGGTGCGCCTTTCACTGCACCCGGCCGAACCATTCGCAAACTGAGAACCAAGTCACAAAAAGCGAGCTAACTTAAGGCCGTTTAAGGTTTTCTTAAGTTTTTCACATCTAACCTCGGGCCCAGGGAGGAGTCGGCCGATCGTCGCCCCCTCGGCCGGATTCCGGGAGCGATCCCGGCCCAGGGAGCCGACGGCGGTCCAAGTCGGGCGCAGCCATGCGCCAAGCCAGATCAAGCTCACGCTGAGGTTAGACAAAATGAACGCGACCCCGTCCGTGCGCCACTCTTGCGCACCGCAATTGCGCGCACCCGTCACGCGCGATCCAAATCGACCCCGTTCCGGGATCCTGCGGCGATTTGGGCTCCTATGCATCGCCTCCGCCTTCTGGTCCCTGCTCCCTGTCGGCCAGGCCGTTGCCGACAGCGACGACGCCTCGGATTTCAGCATCGACTCCGCGAGATGGGCCCAGGGGGTAGGCATTATCGAGATCCTCGGCACCCGCGATCGCGGCACCATTGTCACCGTTGTGAACGCTGCCGACCCGAATCAGGTGATCGGTCGCGCGGGCGATCGTCTTAACGAATCCTGGCGGGTCAGGGCGAGGCAGCCGTCTCCGGTGCCTTGCCGTGTTCGCGCCACCACGAACACCGGCGAGAGCCT
>JAXGTD010000028.1:0-35450 GCA_040775095.1 Chromatiaceae bacterium
CTCACCGAGACAGTAACCCGATTCCCGTAACCAACTCCATGGCAAAAGAAGACGTTATCCAGATGGAAGGTACGGTGGTGGACACCCTGCCCAACACCGTATTTCGCGTCGAGCTCGAGAACGGTCACATCGTGACCGCGCACATCTCGGGAAAGATGCGCAAGCACTATATCCGTATCCTCACCGGCGACAAGGTGACGGTTGAGCTGACACCCTACGACCTGACGAAGGGGCGGATCACCTATCGGGTCCGTTGAGCCCGGGGCGCGGTCCCCGCTCGCCCCGCTGCCCCACCCGCGCCTCGCCGCTCTCCTCCATCCCGCGTGGTGCCACGTCAGGCCGGTGCACGCTCGCTGTCGTAGCTGAAGGTCAGCTCGTTGTCGCTCCCAAGATCCACCCGCACGGTACCGCCGCTGGAGAGCTCGCCGAACAGCAACTCGTTGGCCAGTGGCTTCTTGATGTAGTTCTGAATGACCCGCGCCATCGGGCGCGCGCCCATCTTCGGGTCGTAGCCCCGCTCCGCGATCCATTGCCGGGCCGGCGCGGACACGACCAGCGCCACCTTTTTCTCGGCCAGCTGCTGCTCGAGCTCGAACACGAACTTCTCGACCACGCTCGCGATGGTGTCGCCGGACAGCGGTCCGAATTGCACGATGGCATCGAGCCGGTTGCGGAACTCCGGCGTGAAGTGCCGCTTCAGGGCCTCCATGCCATCGGTCGAGTGATCCTGCTCGGTGAAGCCGATTGAGCGGCGGCTGGTCTCCGCGGCGCCGGCGTTAGTCGTCATGACCAGCACCACGTTGCGGAAATCGGCCTTACGCCCGTTGTTGTCGGTGAGTGTGCCGTGGTCCATGACCTGCAACAGCAGGTTGAACACGTCGGGGTGCGCCTTCTCGATCTCGTCGAGCAGCAGCACCGAGTGCGGGTGCTTGTTGATGTCCTCGGTGAGCAGCCCGCCCTGGTCGAAGCCGACGTAGCCCGGGGGCGCGCCGATCAGCCGCGAGACGGTGTGGCGCTCCATGTACTCGGACATATCGAAGCGGATCAGCTCCATGCCCAGGATGCGCGCCAGTTGCCGGGTGACCTCGGTCTTGCCGACACCGGTGGGACCGGTGAACAGGAACGACCCGATCGGCTTCTCTTCGTTGCCCAGCCCGGAACGATTCATGCGGATCGCGGAGGTCAGCACCTCGATGGCCTCATCCTGGCCATAGACGACCATCCTCAGATCACGATCGAGGTTGCGCAGCGATTCGGTGTCAGACAACGACACCTTCATGGGCGGGATGCGCGCGATCTTGGCGACGATCGCCTCGACATCGGCGACGTCGATGCGCTTCTTGCGTTTGGCCGCCGGGCGCAGCTGGACATTGGCGCCGGCCTCGTCGATCACGTCGATGGCCTTGTCAGGGAGGTGGCGGTCGTTGATGTATTTGGCGGAGAGCTCGGCGGCCGCGCGCAGTGCCGGCTGCGTGTAGCTGACCTGGTGATGTTCCTCGAAGCGGGTCTTCAGACCCTTGAGGATCTCAACGGTCTCCTCCACCGAGGGTTCGTAGACATCGATCTTCTGGAAGCGCCGTGCGAGTGCGCGATCCTTCTCGAAGATGCCGCGGAACTCCTGGTAGGTGGTCGAGCCAATGCAGCGAAGATCACCGGATGCGAGCACCGGCTTGATCAGGTTCGACGCGTCCATGACACCCCCGGAGGCCGCGCCAGCCCCGATGATGGTGTGGATCTCGTCGATGAACAGGATCGCGTGGGGCTTGCGCTTGAGCTCGGAGAGCACCGCCTTGAGCCGCTTCTCGAAGTCGCCCCGGTACTTGGTTCCGGCCACCAGCGAGCCGAGATCCAACGCGTAGATGACGGCATCGGAGAGCACCTCCGGCACCTCACCGTCGACGATCTTCTTGGCCAGTCCCTCCGCGATGGCGGTCTTGCCGACCCCGGCCTCGCCGACCAGCAGCGGGTTGTTCTTGCGGCGGCGACACAGGATCTGTGCCGTGCGCTCGACCTCCGCGGCCCGGCCGATGAGCGGATCGATCCGACCCTGGCGGGCCAGCTCGTTGAGATTGCTTGCGAAGCTCTCGAGCGGACTCGCGGCCTCCTTCTCCTCGGGTCGCGCCTCGTCGGCCTCGCCGGGGCTGTCGTCGCCCTGCTCCTCGCCCGGAACCTTGGAGATCCCATGGGAGATGTAGTTGACGACATCCAGGCGTGAGACGTCCTGCTGGTTGAGCAGATACACCGCCTGGGAGTCCTGTTCGCTAAACAGCGCCACCAGCACGTTCGCGCCGGTGACCTCTTTCTTGCCCGCGGACTGAACGTGAAATACCGCGCGCTGAAGCACCCGCTGGAAGCCGAGCGTCGGCTGTGTCTCGCGGTTCTCGGGGTCGGCGATCAGGGGCGTGGTCTCCTCGATGAAGGTGTTCACGTCCCGGCGCAACTTCTCGGCATCGGCACCGCAGGCGCGCAGGACCTTGGCGGCCGTTGGATTATCGATCAAGCAAAGCAACAGGTGCTCCACGGTCATGTACTCGTGGTGCTTTTCCCGCGCCTCTTTGAAGGCGTTATTCAGGGTGAACTCGAGCTCTTTGCTTAACATGGACTTAGTCCCTGGACGTCTTGATAGAAGGGATCGTCTGCAGTACCCGCTCGGCGAGTTCGCCACCGCAGCATAGCGTTACCCGCGCATCGCTCACAACCGTGGGCGCGACAACCGTTCGACCGTCTGCCGGAGCGATTCTCTCCGCGGCGACGTCCATCATGCCTCCTCCATGGTGCACAGCAGCGGGTGCTGGTTCTGTCGGGCGTGGTCGTTCACCTGGGCAACCTTGGTCTCGGCGATGTCGCGCGTGAAGACGCCACAGACGCCGACCCCGCGCGTGTGCACGTGCAGCATCACCTGTGTCGCCTTCTCGCGGCTCATCCGGAAGAATGTCTCGAGCACATGCACGACAAATTCCATCGGTGTGAAGTCGTCGTTGAGCAGCAGCACCTTGTACAGCGGCGGCCGCTTGAGCTTTGGTTTCGACTCCTGTACCGACAAGTCGGAGTCATGGTCCTTGCCTGGGTTGCTGTCACTCATCGTTGCTCGCAAATTCCTGCTGGATCGTCGCCGAGGGGTCTTCCCGGGCCGAACGCGCGCGGTATCAGGCGCTGTGCTGGTGCCGGCCGCTGCGCCGCGTCGGTCCGGCGTTCGACCCCTGAGCCTTTTGTTGGGATTGGTGGGCCAAAAATACAGCCCCCGCGGACACTCGTCCACGCCGGCTGGCGCCTCGGCGGGCAGCCCCGGCGCCCGATTCGACCGACACGGGGCAATCTCCCTGAGGTGGGATGGTTTGACCAGTCAAATCAACCCACTATACTTGTGCGGTACGGTGCCCACGACAAGGCTCGGGAATGGGGCCGGTACGCGGCGGGCAATGCCCGGCGCAGACACACAATAAAGATAGACGACCAACCAAAGAACGAAAGATGTTCAGGAGGAGTTCCAGCCATGATGACCGGTATCGTGAAGTGGTTTAACAACGCCAAGGGCTACGGCTTCGTCAAACCTGACAATCGCGACGAGGACGTCTTCGTCCACTTCTCGTCCATCGACATGGACGGCTACAAGACCCTGAGAGAGGGTCAGAAGGTTGAGTTCGAAATCAACCAGGGACCAAAGGGACTGCACGCGGCTCGCGTCCAGCGGGCGATGTGATCCACCCCATGAGCGCGCTGCCCTCGCGGGGGCGCTCCTAACCTGATCCCATTCACCCTGTAAGCCGACGGGGCGCGAAGCTCATCAGGCTCCGCCCCGTCGGCTCCGCGCGATGCGCCGCGGCTACATCCGGTCGATCACGGCCGCGCCGAAGCCCGAGCAACTGAGCTTGGTCGCGCCGTCCATGAGCCGCTCCAGGTCATAGGTAACGGTCTTGGCCGAGATTGCGCCCTCGATCCCCTTGATGATCAGATCGGCCGCCTCCGTCCATCCGAGGTGGCGCAGCATCATCTCGGCGGAGAGCAGCAGCGAGCTGGGGTTGACCTGATCCTTGCCGGCGTACTTCGGTGCCGTGCCGTGGGTCGCCTCGAACATGGCGACGGTATCGGACAGGTTCGCACCCGGCGCCATCCCGATCCCGCCCACCTGTGCCGCCAACGCATCGGAGATGTAGTCGCCGTTGAGGTTGAGCGTCGCGATCACGTCATACTCCTTCGGCCGCAACAGGATCTGCTGCAGGAAGGCGTCCGCGATGACGTCTTTCACGGTGATCTCGGTGCCGGTCTTCGGGTTCTTGAAGCTGCACCAAGGGCCCGCGCCGATGTCCACCGCGCCGAATTCCTCCTTTGCCACCTCGTAGCCCCATTCTTTGAAGGCGCCCTCGGTGAACTTCATGATGTTTCCCTTATGCACCAGGGTCAAGGACGGACGGTCGTTGTCGATGGCGTACTGGATGGCCTTGCGCACGAGGCGCTTGGTCCCCTCACTGGAGACGGGCTTGACACCGATGCCAGAGGTGGCCGGAAAGCGGATCTTGGTGACACCCATCTCGCCTTGCAGGAAGTCGATGAGCTTTTTCGCTTCCGGGGTGCCGCTCTGCCACTCGATGCCGGCGTAGATGTCCTCGGAGTTCTCGCGGAAGATCACCATGTCGGTGTGCTCGGGCGCCTTGAGCGGGCTCGGCGTGCCCGCGAAATAGCGCACCGGGCGCAGACAGACATAGAGATCGAGCTGCTGGCGCAGACTCACGTTCAGCGAGCGAATCCCGCCGCCGACTGGCGTGGTCAGCGGTCCCTTGATCGAGACCACAAAGTCTTTGACGGCCGCGAGCGTCTCGTCGGGCAGCCAGACGTCGTCGCCATAGACACGGGTGGACTTTTCGCCGGCATAGACCTCCATCCAGGCGATGCCGCGCTCGCCGCCATAGGCCTTGGCGACGGCCGCGTCGACCACGTCCTTCATCACCGGCGTGATATCGACGCCGATACCGTCACCCTCGATATAGGGAATGATCGGACGGCTCGGTACCTGCAGACTGAAGTCGTCCGCGACGCCGATCCGCTCGCCGTCGGCCGGGATCTGGATGTGTCGATATTGCATATTGGTGTTGTCCCCGTAGGTTGGAAAGCGAGTCGTGGTGGGACCCGGCTCGTGCCAGGATGGCGCCGATGTTAACACCACGGCGCCACGGCGCGGCGTGCAGGATCACCGGTCGGCGCGGTTGCACCATCTGGTGGCGCGGAATGCGAGCAGCAAGATTCACGCCGAATTCCATCGCGCCGGGTCGCCAGGGCTTGTCAACGGCCCTGACTCGCCGCCAGCCACCCGCGATGGCGAGCCTCAACGCCGGCCGGACGCGCGAATGCAGGCGATGATCTGGGTCAGGGCGGGTTCGGCCGGCACCGACTGATTCATCAGCCAGTCGTAGATGATCTGATCCTGGTAGCCGAGCAGCCGCACAAAATCGGTGCGCTGTCGCTCTCCGAGCGCCGCGTATCCGTGCTCGAGGAACCCGTTTAGCAGCAGGTCGAGCTCCAGCATGCCCCGCCGGCACTGCCAGCGCAGCCGCGCGTATTCGCGCTCCGCCGCAAGCGGCGCGCTCATATCGATTTCGCGACCATCAACTCCTTGATCTGGCCGATGGCCTTGGTGGGATTGAGGCCCTTCGGACAGACCTCCACGCAGTTCATGATGGTGTGGCAACGAAACAGCTTGTAGGGCCCCTCGAGGGCCGCAAGGCGCTCGTCGGTGGACTGATCACGGCTGTCGGCCAGGAAGCGCCAGGACTGTAGCAGGGCCGCCGGGCCGTGGAATCGATCCGGATTCCACCAGAATGAGGGGCAGGCGGTGGAGCAGCACCCACAGAGGATGCACTCGTAGAGGCCGTCGAGCTTGTCGCGATCCTTCGGAGATTGCAGGATCTCCTGTTCCGGCAACGGGTCCTTACGCACCAGATAGGGCCGCACGTTGCGGTACTGCTCGTAAAACTGGCTCATATCGACCACCAGGTCGCGGATCACCGGGCGGCCCGGGAAGGGGCGCACCTGGATGGGTCGCTCCAGATCCGCGACCGCGGTGATGCAGGCCAGACAGTTGCGGCCATTGACATTCATCCCGTCCGAGCCGCAAACGCCCTCGCCGCAGGAGTGCCGGAAGACAAAGGTCTCGTCCTGCTCCTTGATCTCGAGCAGGGCCTCGCGCAGCATCATTCCCGGACGCTCCTCGACCTCGAAGGTCTGCATCCGCGGCTTTGTGTCGTGCTCCGGGTGGTATCGATAGACGCTGATTTTCATGTTTGCTCGCGGTAGCGGGTTGAGGGTGAGATAGCCGGAGCACCCGGGTACCCGCCAGGGGGCACCGAATTGGATCCGGCCGCGCCTGCTCAATACACGCGCGCCTTCGGCGGAAACGACTCGACCGTCAGCGGTTTGGTGCGCACCGGCTTGAAATCCATGCGATCGCCGGCGCGTGAATAGAGACTGTGTTTCATCCACTGCACGTCGTCGCGTTTGGTGAAATCCACCCGCGAGTGGGCACCCCGGCTCTCCTCGCGGTGCAAGGCAGAGAGCAGGGTCGCCATGCCGACGTCCACCAGGTTGTCCAACTCCAGTGCCTCGATGCGGGCGGTATTGAACAGCCGACTGTGATCCTGCAGGCGTACGTCCTCGACACGATCGCGCAATGCCTTGAGCTTCTCGACACCTTCAGCCATCGTCGACTGGTCACGGAACACGCCGCAGTGATCCTCCATCAGCTTGCGCAACTCGGCCTTGACGGCGTGTACCGTCTCGCCCTCGCCCCGGCGCTCCCAGCGCTGCATGCGCTCCAGTGCCGGCGCGATGGCCTCGTCGCGCATCGGCCGGTGGTTGGGATTCTCGGCCACGTAGCGGAGGATGTCGGTCCCGGCGGCCCGGCCAAACACAAGGATGTCGAGCAACGAGTTGCCGCCGAGACGATTGGCACCATGCACGGACACGCAGGCGCACTCGCCGGCCGCGTAGAGGCCCGGAACGACCTCCTCGGGACCGTGACGCAGCGGTGCAACGACGCGGGCGCTGCGGTCGGTCGGGATGCCGCCCATCGCATAATGCGCGGTCGGAAACACCGGTATCGCGTCGCGCGCCGGATCGATCCCCAGAAAGACGCGACAGATGTCGCTGATGCCAGGCAACCGCTGGTGGACGACATCCGCACCGAGGTGATCGAGCTTGAGCAACACGTGGTCCTTGTTCGGGCCACAGCCACGGCCCTCGCGGATCTCGGTGACCATCGAGCGGGCCACCACGTCGCGGCTCGCCAGGTCCAGCGCCCTCGGCGCATAGCGTTCCATGAAACGCTCGCCGTCGCCGTTCACCAGGAAACCGCCCTCGCCGCGCGCACCTTCCGTGATCAGCATGCCCTTACCGGCGACCCCGGTGGGATGGAACTGGAAGAACTCCATGTCCTGGAGGGGAACCCCGGCGCGCAGCGCCATTGCCATGCCGTCGCCGGTGTTGATGAAGGCGTTTGTCGTGGTGCGGAACACCTGGCCGTAGCCGCCGGTCGCGATCAACGTGGTCTTGGCCTCGATCACCAGCGGCGCGCCGGTCTCGATCTCCAGGACCACGGCGCCGAGGACGCAGCCCTCCTCGTCCTTGATCAGGTCGATCGCGAAATACTCGTCGAAGAAGTGGGTGCGCGCGCGCAGGTTCTGCTGATAGAGCGTGTGCAGGATCGCATGCCCGGTGCGGTCGGCCGCGGCACAGGTGCGCACCGCCTGATCGCCGCCAAAGTCCTGGCTCTGTCCGCCAAAGGCGCGCTGATAGATCTTGCCGGTGTCCAGCCGCGAGAACGGCACGCCGGCGTGCTCGAGCTCGTAAACGGTCGGGATCGCCTCGCGGCACATGTATTCGATCGCGTCCTGGTCACCGAGATAATCGGAACCCTTCACCGTGTCGAACATGTGCCAATGCCAGTTGTCCGGCACCACGTTGGCGAGGGCGGCGTTCACACCACCCTGGGCCGCCACGGTATGCGAGCGGGTGGGAAAGACCTTGGAGACGACCGCAACGCGCAGGTCGGCGCTGGCAAGACGCAGCGCGGCGTTCAATCCGGCGCCGCCCGCCCCGAGGATCAGTGCATCGAAACGTCTGTGTGGGATCGACATGGTTTTCTTCACCCCATCCGGGCAAGCAGGATCGCCTGCGCGGCCCAGAGCCCCGAAGCGATGAAGATGATGGCGACAAGCCACAGCGCGGCGACGCGGATCGCGACGGGCTTCGCGTAGTCCATCAGCACGTCGCGGATCCCAACCCAGGCGTGCAGCAGCAATGCCGGAATGAACAGCAACAGCCCCAACGCCACGACCGGGTGGGCGACCCAACCCTGCAGCTCCGCATGGCTGGTGGGCCAGTCGAAGACGAAATGGAGCAGCAGATAGGTGCCGAAAATGCCCAGATAGACCGCGGTGGCGCGCTGGACCACCCAAGCCCTCAGACCCGATGCAATCCGACTCACAGCAGCAGACCTCCCCCGATGAGCGTCACACACAGTGCCGCGGACAATGCGATCCAGGCGCTCTTGCGGGCCGTCGGACGGTCGACGCCCCAGCCCAGGTCGAGGATGAGATGGCGGATACCGGCAAACAGGTGGTGCAGCGCCGCCCAGCCGAGCACGACCAGCACGAGTATTACCAATGGGTGGTCCACAAAGGCCGCGGCCGCGGCATAGCCATCGGGTCCACGCAACGCCTCGGCAAACAACACGGCCAGAACGGGAATGGAGAGCACCATCAGCACGCCGCTGATACGATGAAGGATCGAGACAACACCCGGGACCGGCAGTCGGATGCGCCAGAGATCGAGAAAGACGGGTCGGTCGGTGGTCATTGCTCCCCTTCGGCTAGTGTGGACGGCGACCTGGCAGGTCGGGGCCGCAGGCCCGCCCGCCGGCCAGAGGTCGGGAAATCGTATCGCAGTCGTGAGCCACCCGTGCAACAAAAATCCCGGTCTGCGCGATTCGAAACGGGCCCAAGTCTGCTTTTGTGCACCGCAGCAGAGTATAAGGGCAATGCGTGATCTGGCAAGCCTCGGCCGATGCGCCCGGTGCACGGTCCGCGCACGCGTGATTCCATGGCTTAATCCTGCCGCCCGCCCAAGCAGCCGCGGGGGGCGGCTTGGGTCTGCTGGCGGGGGGTCTGGATCAACACCCGCGCCGAACCCATCCTATGCTTACACATGCCCGCGTCGAAGGAGAACAAAAACCACGGCGATTAGCGTCGAAGCTCAGCCGGGGCCGCGCAGTAACCAGCCCTGGCCCTGGATTCCGATAGCCGAGCCGCAATGACGAGCACGGAGGCAGCATTCGTGTCCCGTCGTCCCGGCAGAAAGCCGGGACCCCGTGCCATGGACAGTGGGAGACGGTCCAGCAGCGGAATCGCGCTAATCACCAAGGTCATCCCGGTTCTGCCTGGGATCACATCAGCCCGCGGACCAGCCGCCACCACCGGAGAATCACAATGAAACCCTTGATGCTGCTCCTGCTCGCACCGTTCGTCCTGCTCTCCCCAATGCTCGCCGGGCCGGCTGGTGCCGAAGCGCCGGCACCCGAGTCGACCGCCGGACCGGATCTGGCCAAGGAGCAGCGCTGGCGCGACCAGATCGTCGATAGCCTCATGGACGGCGATGCGGTCGATCTGCAAGCCGGCGACCTGACCTTCCTCGGCCTCTATACGCCAGCCGACGACCCCAGCGGCCGCGCGGCCATCGTCGTGCACGGCATCGGCGTGCACCCCAACTGGCCCCAGGTCGTCTATCCGTTGCGCACCGCTCTGCCGCGGCAGGGCTGGTCGACCCTGTCCATCCAGATGCCGGTGCTGCCCAACGAGGCAAGCGATGCCGACTACGCGCCGCTGATGGATGGGGTCGCGCCGCGCCTGGACGCCGCCATCGCCTACCTGCGCGAGCAGGGCGACGCGAAGGTCGTCATCATCGCGCACAGCCTGGGGGCAACCATGGTCGACGACTATCTGGCGGCTCACCCCGATGCCGTGGACGCCTACGTCGGCATCGGGATTTCGAGCACCGGCCCACAGGCCGGACGCGACAACGCCGCCCTGATCCGGTCCATCCGGGTGCCCATGCTCGACCTCTTCGGTCAGAACGATCTGGCGCCGGTCGTCTCCGGCGCACCCGCGCGTGCCGAGGCCGGCAGCGCCAATCCCGGTTACCACCAGGCCCAGGTACCTGGCGCCAACCACTTCTTCGACGGACAGGACGACGCGTTGGTGCAGTTGGTTGTCGACTGGCTGGACGCGACCGTGCCGGCACGCTGAGCACAAGTGCCCATCGACACCCCCCAAGCCTCGCCGGCGCACGGGCGAGAGTGCAGCGCGTGGCGGCCCTCGGCGCTGTCACGCCTGATCTGGCGCACCCGGTATCGGGCCGCGGGAGAGGCGGACATCGAGGCCACCTGGCGGCGTGTCGCCAGCGCCCTGGCCAGGGCCGAGCCGGCGGACGTCCGCCACTGGGAGCAGCGCTTCTACGAGGCCCTCGACGGTTTCCGCTTCCTGCCCGCAGGACGGGTGCTGGCCGGCGCCGGGATCGAGCGGGAGCTGACGCTGTTTAAGTGCTTCGTCATGGGGCCAATTCCAAACGATGTCGGCGGCGTCTTCGATGCATTGCGCGAGGGTGCCGTAACCCTCCAGCACGGCGGCGGCATCGGCTGCGACTTCTCCACCCTGCGGCCGGCGCTCCTGCGCGACCCGCACACCCCGGGCGGCGCACCCGGTGCGTTGTCCTTCCTGCATCTGTGGGACAGCATGTGCGCGACATGGCTGTCGCGCTCGACGCGACGCGGTGCGATGATGGGCACGCTACGCTGTGACCATCCGGACATCCTCGCGTTTATCGACGCCAAGCGCCGGCGCGGCGAGCTGCGCAACTTCAACCTCTCCGTGCTGGTGAGCGACGCGCTGATGGCGGCACTGGATGCCGATGCCCCCTGGCCACTGGTGTTCCCGGTGGAACGACTCGCCGAGGCCGATCGCAAGCGATTCCCACGCCGCCTGATGCGCCCATGGCCCGGCCAGACGGGCCAGGTACCCTGCGCGGTGATCCGCGAGCTCTCGGCCCGCCAACTCTGGGAGACCATCATGCGGGCCAACTTCGATACCGCGGAGCCGGGCGTGCTGTTCATCGATCGCATGGACACGGACAACAACCTCGGCTACCGGGAGCGCATCGCGGCCAGCAACCCCTGCGGCGAAGTGCCCCTGCCCTATTATGGTGCCTGCAATCTGGGCTCCCTGAACCTGCCGGCCTTCGTGCGCGATCCGTTCACCGGCCGCGCACGGCTGGACATGCAGGCCCTGTCCGAGACAACGGCGACCGCCGTCCGGATGCTCGACGACGTGATCGACGTGTCGCGTTTTCCGCTGCCGGCCCAGGCCGCGCAGGCGCACGGCAGCCGCCGCATCGGGCTCGGCATCACCGGGCTGGCCGACGCGCTGATCCTGCTTGGGCTGCGCTACGACTGTCCCGCCGGGCGTATGCAGGCCGCCAACGCGATGCAGGCCCTCTGCCAGAGCGCCTATCGGGCCTCCATCGATCTGGCCGCGCAGAAGGGGCCGTTTCCCTTTCTGGAGCGCGACGCCCTGCTCGCGCGGCCCTTCGTCAGCCGCCTGCCGCCGGACATCCGCGTCGGCATCCGTCGTCACGGTCTGCGCAACTCCCACCTCACCGCCATCGCCCCCGCGGGCACCATCAGTCTGCTGGCCGACAACCTCTCCAGCGGCGTCGAGCCGGTCTTCGCGCGGCAACAGCGGCGGGCGTTGCGTGGCCAGGACGGCCGGGTCCATTGGCATCGTCTCGATGACCCGGCGGTGCGGCGCTGGCAGGAACAGCACCCGGGCGAGGACGGACCGCCGGCCTTTGTCGCGGCCGATGAGATCGCCCCGGATGACCATCTCGCCATGCAGGCCGTGGTTCAGAACTACGTGGACAATGCCGTCTCCAAGACCATCAATGTCCCCGCACAGATCCCGTTCGACGCATTCGAGCACATCTATCGCCAGGCCTATCGCCTCGGGCTGAAGGGCTGTACGACATTTCGGCCCAATCCCGTTCGAGGCGCGGTGCTGGCGCGCCCCGGGGATCGGCGCGCGGGCGCGCAACCCGCTGCCCGTTGCTGCGACGCGCAACGCGGGGGCGACTGATGACCACACCGACCCGTAACCGCGTGTCCCTGGTGCTCGGCAGCGGCGGCGCGCGGGGGCTGGCGCACATCGGCATCATCGAATGGCTCGAGGAGCAGGGTTATCGGATCGAGTCCATCGTCGGCTGCTCGATCGGCTCCCTGGTCGGCGGAATCCACGCGGCCGGCGAGTTGGCCAGCTACCGCGACTGGGTCTGTGCGCTGCGCCGCACCGACGTGCTGCGCTTCCTTGACCTGGCGTTCCGGCCCGGCGGCCTGATCAAAGGCGACCGCATCATCGACACCCTGCGGCGCATCGTCGGCGAGCACGCCATCGAGGACCTGCCGATCGCCTATACCGCGGTGGCCACGGATATCGACCGCCAGCGTGAGGTCTGGATCTCCAAGGGCCCGCTGTTCGATGCGGTGCGCGCATCCATCGCGGTCCCAACGGTGTTCACGCCCCACGAATACCTGGGCATGACCCTACTCGATGGCGGCCTGCTCAATCCCGTGCCGATCGCGCCAACCTTCCGGGACTTCACCGACCTGACCATCGCCGTGGACCTCAATGCGCCACCGGCACCACGGCCCGCGCCACAAAAGGCCCCGCCCCCGGAACCGACGCCCCAGCGCGATGACGACATCCGATCGCGCATCCTGCAGTTCCTGGACAGCATCGGTGACAACCTCAGGGCCAATGGCGAGGACGAGGATGACGAGCTGGGGCTGTTCGAGCTGGTCAGTCGCTCCTTCGAGACCATGCAGAACAGCATCTCCGCGCTGAAGCTGGCCGCCTATGCGCCCGACGTCCTCATCAACGTGCCACGTGACACCTGCAGTGCCCATGAGTTTCACCGGGCGCGCGAGCTCATTACCATCGGCCGGCGCCTGGCGGCCGAGGCCATGGCGGCCCCGCGTCGCACCAGGGGCCCGAGCGGCCGGGCATAGCACCGGACATGCCGCGACCGGCGCGCATCGGCGCCGGTAGAGCGCCTCGTTCGTCCCAAGCCGTCGGGGCCGAGGCTCGGCCATCGCGCCGCGGCCCAGATGGGGCCACGCAATGGGGTCCGACCCCGGCATATCCCCAAGTTATCGGTCCGAAAGACGGGGGGTTACCGCCTTTGTCATGGCCAGGTCTGCCGCTCACATCCGCCGCGCTGCCGCCCTCCGTCGGCTATGCAGAAGCGCTTTGGCTACCCGCACACCGCCCCGAGGCGGCTGTGAATTTGTGGGGATACCTCAGAGTCCGCCCCCTTTGCCAGGGCCGGGTCGATGCCGATACCGGTGAGCACGGGTCCGCCCCAACAGTACTTTCCACGACGAAGAGGTCCGGGTTAGACTCGGACGCGCGTTTCCCATCCCCTCCCCGGCCGCCCACGGCCCAGGCAGCAGACCTTATCCCATGACTGATCCCCAGGCGGCGAACGGCCCCGAGCGCGACATCCAACTCTTTGCAAACCTGCTTGGGGAGGTGCTTCGAGAGCACAGCCGCAAACGGGTGCTGGTGGTCGTGGAGCGTCTGCGCGACGGCTTTCTCGCGCTGCGCGAGCAGGACGACCCGAAACTGCGCGGCAAGCTCATGAAGCGCATCGACGGGCTCGACCCGCAGACCCTCTCCGAGGTCATCCGCGCCTACACGATCTATTTCAGCCTGTCCAACATCGCCGAGGAGGTGAGCGCGTTCCTGGCCCGGCGGGGCATGGTCAGTGCCGGCGGACGCCTGTGGCTGGGCTCGTTTGATGACACCCTGCGCCAGTTCGGCGCCGACGCCGTCGGGCCCCAGCAGATCCAGGCACTGCTCGATCGCCTCTCCTATCTGCCCGTGTTCACGGCGCACCCGACCGAGGCCAAACGCCGGACCATTCTCGAGACCCAACGCCGGATCTTCCTGCTGACGCTGGACCTGCACCGTCACAAGCTCAATGAGGAGGAGCAGCAGGACCGTCTGGGTGAGCTGCTCAGCGAGATTCAGATCCTGTGGAAGACCGACGAGGTGCGCGTGCACAAACCACAGGTCACCGACGAGGTGCGCCACGGGCTTTACTTCTTCCGTGAGTCGCTGTTCGCGACGCTGCCCAGTGTCTATCGCAACCTCGAGCGCGCCGTGCGCCGCGTCTACGGTAGCGACAGCGGTATCCGGGTTCCAAGCTTCATCGGCTTCGGATCCTGGATCGGCGGCGACCGCGATGGCAACCCCTTCGTTCGCCCCGAGACCACCGAGCTTGCGGTGCGCATGCACTGCGAGATGGTGCTTTGTGAGTACATCACCCGGATCCAGCGGCTCGGATGCATTCTGAGTCACTCCAGCGCGCTGTGCGATCCCTGTCCCAAATTCCTCGACAGCCTGGATGCCGACGAGGACTACTGGCTCGACACCATGGGCCAGAATCAGCGCCGATACGTGCACGAGCCCTATCGGCGCAAGCTCGCGATCATCCGCCACCGTCTGGGTGCCAATCTGGAACGGGTGCGTGCCCGCATCGATGGCGGCGAGGCCGATCGGCCGCAAGGCTACGCCGACGAGCAGGAATTGCTCGCCGACCTCTATCTGATCCGCGACTCCCTGATCGGCCATGGTGACGCGAACGCGGCGGACGGTCCGTTGAAGGACCTGATCCGGCTCGTGGAGAGTTTCGGCTTCCACCTGATGCAGCTTGACATCCGTCAGGAGTCGGGCCGGCACACCCAGGCGGTGATCGAGCTGTTCGCCCGCCAGGCCGGTGCGCCACTCTACGAGGCATTCAGCGAGGAGCAAAAGCTGATCGCGCTGGCGGAGGCGATCAGCCACCCGCACCCGTTCCACGTCGACAAGGGCACCCTGACGTCGGAGACGCGCGAGACCCTCGAGGTGTTCGAAGTCTTCGCGCGCATGCGCGCCGAGGTCAGCGAGCAGGCGTTCGGCGCCTATGTGATCTCCATGACCCACAGCGCCACCCACGTGATGGAGGCGATGCTGCTGGCGCGGCTGGCCGGGCTCGCCGGGAAGACCCCGCAGGGTTGGTTCTGCAACCTCCGCATCTCCCCGCTGTTCGAGACGATCGAAGACCTCGACCACATCGATCAGGTCATGTCGACCCTGTTCGATAATCCCACCTACAGCGCACTCCTGAAGGCATCGGGGAATCTCCAGGAGGTCATGCTCGGGTATTCGGATTCGTGCAAGGATGGTGGCATCCTGTCGTCGGCATGGAATCTCTACGAGGCCCAGGAAAAGGTCATCGCACTGGCCAACAAACAGGGCGTGACCTGCCGGCTCTTCCACGGCCGCGGCGGCACCATCGGCCGCGGCGGCGGACCGACCCACGAGGCGATCCTGGCGCAGCCCCCCAACACCGTGCACGGGCAGATCAAGTTCACGGAACAGGGCGAGATGCTGGCCTACCGCTATGCCAATCCCGAAACGGCGCTCTACGAGCTCACCATGGGCATCAGCGGCCTGATCAAGGCCAGCCGCTGCCTCATCGAGCCACCGCCGGAGCCACGCAAGGACTACCTCGGCGTCATGTCCGAGCTGGCCGCCTACGGCGAGGAGACCTACCGCGCGCTGATCGACAACACCCCGGGGTTCCTCGACTACTTCTACGAGGTCACGCCCCTGGACGCCATCGCGTTGCTCAACATCGGCTCACGCCCATCGCACCGGAAGAAGGCGGACCGCTCCCTGGCATCCATCCGCGCCATCCCCTGGGTTTTCGGTTGGGCCCAGTCCCGCCACACGCTGCCGGCCTGGTACGGCATCGGCAGCGCCATCGAGCGCTGGCGGCACGGCGATCTGGAGCGCCTGGCGAAGCTGCAGCGCATGTATAAGGAGTGGCCATTCTTTCGCGCGATCCTCAGCAACACGCAGATGTCTCTGTTCAAGGCCGAGATGCATATCGCGCATGAATACCTGCGCCTGGCCCAGGATCAGAACCGCGCCGAGGGCATCTACGGCATCATCGACGCGGAGTATCAGCGCACCGTCACACAGGTGCTGAACATCGCCGGACTGCACGGTCTGATCGAGGAGACGCCAGAGCTGCAGCGCTCGCTGGCGCGACGCAACACCTTTCTGGACCCATTGAATCACGTCCAGATCGCGCTGTTGGAGCGCTACCGCGGCGAAGACACCCAGGAAGAGCGCGAGCAGTGGCTCGACCCACTGCTGCGTTCGATCAACGCCATCGCGGCGGGGATGCGCAACACGGGGTGACCGCCATCGGCCGGCGCCCGGCCGCGGGCGTCTAGCCTCCAGGCTTGGAATGCCCACTGACGAAGGCGTGCAGCGGCGTCGTTTCGGCGAACCGGCGCAGTTGCTCCGCGCTGGCCTCGGTCTGGTAGGCCGCCTTCCATTCCGGATACGGCATGCCGTAGATCGCCTCGCGGGCCTGCTCGTCGGACAGGTCCAGGCCTCGTTCGTTGGCGGCGGCCAGATACCACTTGGACAGGCAGTTGCGGCAGAAGCCGGCCAGGTTCATCAGATCGATGTTCTGAACGTCGGTACGCCGCTGCAGATGCGCGACCAGGCCGCGGAACGCGGCGGCCTCGATCTCGGTTCGGATCCTGTCGTCCATACTCTGCTCCCAGGCTGATCGGGTTCTGATACCGTGTCGGGCATCGCCGGGACAGGTTGCGCCAGCCCCGGCAGACCCAACACCATGTCGGCTTGCCCACCTCGGGCAGACCAAGTAACAAGCCTACCAGAGCACCATGGACAGCATCCGCCTGCGCGGCGCCCGCACGCACAATCTCAAGAACATCGACCTCGATCTGCCCCGCAATCGACTCGTGGTGCTGACAGGCCTGTCTGGGTCGGGAAAGTCGTCGCTGGCCTTCGACACCATCTATGCCGAGGGCCAGCGGCGCTACGTCGAATCGCTGTCGGCCTACGCGCGTCAGTTCCTGTCCATCATGGAAAAGCCGGACGTCGACCATATCGAGGGTCTGTCGCCAGCCATCTCCATCGAGCAGAAGACCACCTCGCACAACCCGCGCTCCACGGTCGGGACCATCACCGAGATCCACGACTATCTGCGCCTGCTGTTCGCCCGGGTCGGCACGCCGCACTGCCCCACGCATGGCAACCCGCTGGAGGCACAGACCGTCAGCCAGATGGTGGACCAGATCCTGGCCCGGCCCGAGGGCGAGCGCCTGATGCTGCTGGCCCCGGTGGTCTCGGCGCGCAAGGGCGAATACCAGCACCTGCTCGGGGAGCTGAACGCCCAGGGCTTCATCCGCGCGCGGATCGATGGTGACATCTTCGAGCTCGACGACCCGCCCGAGCTGGACCCGCGCAGGAAGCACGATATCGAGGTGGTCGTCGACCGATTCCGGGTTCGCGCCGATCTGCACCTGCGCCTGGCCGAGTCCATCGAGACCGCGCTGGGTCTGTCCGGCGGCATCGTCCGGCTCGCGCCGATGGATCCGCCGGGGGACGGCGACGACACGCACGCCGTGGTGACCTTCTCCGCCGCCTTCGCCTGCCCGGTGTGCGGCTACAGCATCCCGGAGATGGAGCCGCGGCTGTTTTCGTTCAACAACCCCGCCGGGGCCTGCCCGACCTGCGACGGCCTCGGCATCGAGCAATTCTTCGACCCGGACAAGGTCGTCGTGCATCCGGATCTGAGCCTCGCCGGCGGCGCCGTGCGCGGCTGGGACCGGCGCAATGCCTATTTCTTCCAGATGATCCGGGCGTTGGGCACGCATTATGGGTTCGATGTCGAGGTACCGTGGCAGGATCTGCCCGAGCAGGCGCGCGCGCTTGTGCTGCAAGGCAGCGGTCGAGACAAGCTCAAGCTGAAGCTCCCCCACGAACGCGGCAGCGGCAAGCTGCGGGCGTTCGAGGGGATCGTCCCGAACATGGAGCGGCGCTACCGCGAGACCGACTCGAGCGCGGTGCGCGAAGAGCTCGCCCGTTACCTCTCCCACCAGCCCTGCCCTGCCTGCCACGGGACCCGGCTGAACCCGGCGGCGCGCAACGTGCTGGTGGCCGGCAAGGACCTGGCGTCGATCTCCGGCATGCCCGTGGGTGAGAGCCTGCAATGGTTCGACGCGTTGCGGCTCACCGGCACCCGTGGCGAGATCGGCGCCAGGATCATCAAGGAGATCGCCCAACGGCTGCGCTTTCTCGTCGACGTGGGCCTCAACTACCTGACCCTGGAGCGCAGCGCCGAGACCCTCTCGGGCGGCGAGGCCCAGCGCATCCGCCTCGCCAGCCAGATCGGCGCCGGCCTCGTTGGGGTGATGTACATCCTCGACGAGCCGTCGATCGGCCTGCACCAGCGCGACAACGCGCGCCTGCTGCAGACACTGACCCACCTGCGCGACATCGGCAACAGCGTCATCGTGGTGGAGCACGACGAGGAGGCGATCCGCGCCGCCGACCATGTCGTCGATCTCGGTCCCGGGGCCGGCGCGCATGGCGGGGAGATCGTCGCCCAGGGCTCGGCCGAGGACATCGCCGCGAACCCGACCTCGTTGACCGGGCGCTATCTCTCCGGCGCCCTGCGCATCGAGATCCCAACCGCCCGCACGCCTGCCGACCCGGGGCGCACGCTGCGCGTGCTCGGCGCCGCCGGCAACAACCTGCAGGCCCTCGACGCGGCGATTCCCGTCGGCACCTTTTGCGTGATCACCGGCGTATCGGGGTCCGGCAAGTCGACGCTGATCAACGACACCCTGTATCCGGTCGCGGCCAGGCGACTGAACAACGCCGGGCTGCCCGCGGCGCCGCACCGTGCCATCGAGGGCCTGGAGCACTTCGACAAGGTCGTGGATATCGACCAGAGCCCCATTGGTCGGACCCCGCGTTCCAATCCGGCCACCTACACCGGCCTGTTCAGCCTGGTGCGAGAGCTGTTCGCCGCGGTGCCCGAGGCGCGCTCGCGCGGCTACACGGGGGGGCGTTTCAGTTTCAATGTCAAGGGTGGTCGCTGTGAGGCATGCAAGGGCGACGGGCTGATCCGGGTGGAGATGCACTTTCTGCCCGACATCTACGTGCAATGTGACGTGTGCCGGGGCCGCCGCTACAACCGCGAGACCCTCGAGATCCGCTACAAGGGTAAGACCATCGACGAGGTGCTCGACCTCACCGTGGAGGACGCGCTGAGCTTCTTCGCTCCGGTCCAGCCCATCTGGCGCAAGCTCCAGACGCTGATGGACGTGGGCCTGTCCTACGTGCGCCTCGGGCAGAACGCCGTCACCCTCTCCGGCGGCGAGGCCCAGCGCGTGAAGCTCTCGCGCGAGCTGTCCAAGCGCGACACGGGCCGCACCTTGTACATCCTCGACGAGCCCACCACCGGCCTGCATTTCCACGACGTGAAGCACCTGCTCGACGTGCTGCACCGGCTGCGCGATGCGGGCAACACGGTCGTCGTCATCGAGCACAACCTCGACGTCATCAAGACCGCCGATTGGGTCATCGACCTGGGACCCGAAGGCGGCGACAAGGGCGGCCGCCTGGTCGCGGCCGGCACGCCGGAACAGGTCGCCGTCTGCGGCGCGTCGCACACGGGGCGGTTTCTGAAATCGATTCTCGAACGGGGCTGGTAGGCAGGCGACGACCGCGCACCGCGTCATCGAGGTCGCCGGCACGCTCCACCCGGAGCCTTCCGGCCATCAGAAGGTCGGACGTTGTATCCGGGAAAATCCGCCCCGAGCTTTGGCTCAATCCCGGTAACCACGCGCCGGCGCGGCCAAGGCCAGCTCAAGGGCCAGATCGAGGGCCGGCGTCAGACGAGCCGGTTTTTCTGCGACAGGAGAACGAGATGACGATCGAGCTCGATATTCAGGGCATGAGCTGCCAACACTGTGTCAAGGCGGTCACCGAGGCGCTGACGGCGGTGGCCGGGGTCACCGCCGTGCGCGAGGTCAATCTGGAGCAGGGCCTGGCCCGCGTCGAGGGTAGCGCGACACCCGAGGCATTGGTGGCCGCGATCCGGGAGGCCGGCTACCAGGCCACACCCCGCCGATGAGCGCCGGCACCCGGCGGATCTCGACCACCCGGGACGGCGCCCTCGCGAGCGATCCGGTACCCGGGGGAGGCCCGAGCCAGGAGGTGCGCATCGGTGTGAGCGGCATGAGCTGCGCGTCCTGTGTCACGCGCCTGGAGCGAGCCATCGGCCGCCAGAGCGGTGTCCTGTCGGCCACGGTGAATCTGGCGGCCGGCACGGCCATGGTGCAGTACGGGCAGGCGAGCGTCCCCGAGCTCCTCGAGGCGGTGCGCGGCGCGGGTTACGAGCCGCTGGTCGAATCGGTCACGCTCGGCGTGCACGGCATGACCTGCGCCGCCTGCGTGGGCCGTGTGGAGCGCGCGATCGGGTCGCTGCCGGGGGTCCTCGACGCGACGGTGAACCTCAGTACCGAATCCGCAACGGTCGACTTCCTGCCCGCCACCCTGAGCCGGGAGCGCATCGCCCAGGCGATCCGCGCCGCCGGCTACGAGCCGGCGACACCCGAGGCGCCCGAGTCAGAGCAGCAGCGCAAGGGGCGCGAGCTCGACCAGCTCAAACGCGATCTTTTGCTCGCCGCCTCGCTCACCGTGCCGCTGCTGCTCATCAGCATGGGCCCGATGTTCGTGCCTGGGCTCGACGCCCTCATGGCCGGGCTCGCACCACCCCCGTTCTGGGACTGGCTCCAGCTGGTGCTTGCCACCCCGGTCCTGCTCTGGGCCGGACGCCGCTTCATCCGTCGCGGCCTGACCGAGATGAGACACCTCAGCCCAGGCATGGACAGCCTGGTGATGCTCGGCAGCAGCGCGGCCTATGTCTATTCGCTGCTGGCCCTCGCCCTGCCGGCGCGCTTCCCCGCCGGGACGGCCAATCTCTACTTCGAGGCGGCGGCGGTCATCGTCACCCTGATCCTGCTCGGGCGGTATCTGGAGGCGCTCGCCAAGGGCCGGACCACGCGCGCGATACGCCAGCTTATCCAGCTTCAGCCAAAGACCGCGCGCGTCCTGAGCCCGGACGGCGAGGTCGAGATGCCCGCCGACGCGGTCGTACCCGGTGACCTGGTGCTGGTGCGCCCGGGCGAGCGTATCCCCGTCGACGGCATCCTGGCCGAGGGCGCCAGCCACGTCGACGAATCCATGATCAGCGGGGAGCCGCTGCCGGTGCACAAGCGCCCGGGCGACGAGGTCATCGGCGGGACGGTGAATCAGACCGGCGCCTTCCGCTACCATGCCACCCGGGTCGGCGCGGACACCCTGCTCGCGCAGATCGTGCGGCTGGTGGAGGAGGCCCAGTCGGGCAAGCCGCCGATTCAGCGCGTTGCCGACCGCATCGCGTCCGTCTTCGTGCCCCTGGTCATGGCCACGGCGCTGCTGACCTTCGCCGTCTGGCTCTGGCTGGGTCCGGCCCCGCCCCTGAGCCATGCCTTCGTGGCCGCTGTCAGCGTGCTGCTGATCGCGTGCCCCTGTGCCATGGGCCTCGCCACCCCGACCGCCATCATGGTGGCCACCGGGCGCGGCGCCGCACTCGGCATCCTGATCCGCCGCGGCGCGGCACTGGAGGGTCTGGCACGTGTCGACACGCTGGTGCTGGACAAGACCGGGACCCTGACCGAGGGACGTCCCGCGCTGACCGAGCTGATCGCCTTCGACATCGACGAGTCCGAGGCGCTGGGCCTGGCCGCCGCGGTCGAGCACCACAGCGAGCACCCGATCGCCTCGGCGATCGTCGCGGCGGCGAAGGCACGGGGCCTGGGCATCGCGGACGCCACCGAGGTCGAGGCGACCCCCGGATTCGGCATCCGCGCCCGTGTCGGCGAACAGCGCATCGCCGTGGGCGCGCGGCGCTGGATGGAGCGTCTGGCGGTGCCGCTGGAGGCAGCGGCCGACGCCGACGAGCGACTGGGCGCGCGTGCGCTGACCCCGCTCTATGTCGCCGCCAACGAGCGCCTGATCGCCGTACTCGCGGTGTCAGACCCCATTAAATCGAGCAGCGCCGAGGCGACTGGGCGACTGCGGGCGCTGGGCATCGAGTTGGCCATGCTCACCGGCGATGGACGGCCCACCGCCGAGGCGGTCGCTCGAGAGCTGGGCATCGAGCGCGTGCGCGCGGAGGTCCTACCGGCCGACAAGGCGGCGGAGGTCAAGCAACTCCAGGCGAGCGGCCGGCGGGTGGCGGTCGTCGGCGACGGCCTCAACGACGCCCCGGCCCTGGCCCAGGCCGACGTCGGGATCGCCATTGGCACCGGCACCGAGATCGCGGTGGAGGCCGGCGAGGTGATCCTGATGCAGGGCGATCTGCGGGTCGCCGCCGACGCCCTGGCCCTGGCGCGGCGCACGCTGCGCACGATCCGGGTCAATTTCTTCTGGGCCTATGCCTACAATGTCGCGCTGATTCCGCTCGCCGCCGGGGTGTTCTTCCCGCTCACCGGCTGGCTGCTCAACCCGATGCTGGCGGCCGCGGCCATGAGCCTTTCGAGCCTGTTCGTGGTCAGCAACAGCCTGCGGCTGCGCCGATTCCGTGCCGCCCCTGCCAGCAGCGCCTCGCGCGCGTCGTAGCCGACAGGGGATCGACCGATCACGACCCGACGAGCCCTCGAATATGCGCACTGACCGTTGTGTCTGATCAACAGCGCACCAGAAAGGTCCTCGCCCTCATCCAGGCCGGCCTGGACCAAAAGCTGCAATCGGGCGCGCACGAGCAGGCGCAACGGCATCTCGACCGCGCCTATGAGCTCGCACGTGACCCGGCGCCCTTGTCCTCACCCTGGCCGGAGATCACGGCCTATCGCAGCGCACACATGGCGATGCGCCGCGGCGCCGATACGGACTGGCGCAGGGTGGACGCCTTGCTGAAAGAGGCCTGCGCCGGTGACATCCTCGGCCTGGCGCCGCAGGTCTATCGCCTGATCTCGTTGTCCAAAGGCGGGGCGCCATCCGATCAACTGGCCCCCGTCTACGAGCAGGCCAGGCGCGCGCTCGAGAGGCATCCCAGCGCGACAGGACTACCTCGCAACTACGCCGGCGATGACCGGCCGATCCAGTCGGAGTGGCTCAATCTGCTCGAGCTCGCGGTCTACGTCACCGGTCTGGACTATCGGCCGCTGCAGGGTCGGGGCGGTGCAGGCGAAGACGTATTCGCCGATCTCGGGTTCGGGTCCTCCGCCTGGCGGGTCATCGAGGGTCCCGAGAGCGCCACGATCGCCTATCCCGAACCAATCGCGCGGCAGCGCTTCCGGGACCGTCGGGACGCGTTGCAACCATGCGTTGCCATTGAGTCTTCCGGTTCGCGCACGGTAAAGGCGTTCCGAGCAGGCAATCAGATGGACCCCGTGAGCATGCGACCACAAGAGGCATGCGACCTGCTCTCGCTCATGACTGGCAGGCGCGAACATCCTCAGACCGGCCTCGGATCCGTAGCCGGTGATTCGAAACCCAGCGCCCGGCAGCGTAGGCACCGGCTTCGCCAGGCGCTCGAAGGCCTGGGGATGGAACTGGGGCAGCAGGCTTTCTCCGACTGGTGGGAGGCGGCAGCTCCCGCTGGCCCGCCGGATTCATTCCCGCCAATCCTCATGCTCGTCGGCCCCGGAGCCTGGCCATCGTCGCGGCGACGGCCCCGGTAATCGGCGACAGCCATTCTTGCCCCTGTCACGGCGCTGTCACGCCCGCCCCGTCAGAATGTGTCCACACCGCAAGAGCAACTGACGGAGAACCGCGATGGCAACACTCACCGCCCAGATCCTGGCCGGCATCGGCCACCCAAACGATGATGGCCTGCTGCCCCAGGCCACCCTCGGACTGTACGAGAACAGCCGGCCCTGCTGGCAGCTGGAGAGCTGGCCCAAGCACCCGCTGCAGGGTGCGGCAACCCCGGCGCCCCGCCGGGTATGGATCCCGAGCCGGCCCGAGCGGATCCTCGATGAGGGGCTGTTGATGCTTGCGCTCTACGTCTGGCGGCAACCGGTGGTGCGGCAGCAGGCCCGCGCGGCGGTCGGTCTCGATCTGCACAAGGCGTGGCAGGACCTGACCACCCTCGACCCGGTCGCGCTGGCGGCCCTGTGCGAGAGTGCCCGCGGGCTGCCCTGCCCCGGCAAGCTGGCCCTGATGGTGCTGAACGGTTCCTACGTGCAACAACAGTTGCCGCGTCTGGAGCAGTGGCCGCTGCAGGCCGAGGTCTGTACGCCCGCGTGGTGGCGCATCCAGAATCAATGGGAGGAAACACCTCGTATCGGCGGCAGCTTGCAACAGGCCGCGCGGGGGCAACGCTGACATGCAAACCGAAAAACGTTACTTCGCCTACGGGTCCAATCTCAATGTTGATGACTGGGACGCCTGGTGCCAAGAGAGGGGCGAGGATTCCGGCGGCATCCATGCCGAGTGTTCCGGGTTGCTGGCCGACCATCGCCCCGTCTATCACTACAGGTCGGTGTCGCGCGCTGCCGGCGCACTCGACGTGACACCGGCCATCGGACACACCACCCCGGGGATGCTGTTCCGGGTGAGCGACCAGGGTTGGGACGCGCTCGATCGCAAAGAGGGCCATCCGCACCGTTACGCGCGTGGCGAGGTGATCGTCCTGCGCGAGGACGGGGGCCGCGAGGTCGCGATCACCTATCGCGTCGTGCCGGAGCGCCGGCAGGAGTTTACGGCCCCGAAACCGGTCTATTCCGAGCTTGTCCGCCAGGGCCTGCTGCGGTGGGGGCTGCCGACGGATGCCCATGATCGCGCCGCACGCAACGAACCGGTGGTTCCCATGGTGCGGCACCTGTTCGTCTACGGGCTGTTGCAGTCGGGTCACGCCTTGGGCCAGACGCTGCGCGGGATCGGCGGCAGGCGCCCGGCCTGGATCGGCGGCCGGCTCTTCGATCTGGGGTCCTATCCGGGCTGGCAACCGGCAGACGACCCAGGGGCCAGGGTGCATGGCGAGATCCTGGAGCTGACGCACCCGGCGGAGACCCTGGCAGAGACCGACCGCATCGAAGGCTACGTCGACGACACGGATCGCGCCCTCTACCATCGGGTCCTGGTTCGCGCCAACGCCGCGGACGGCGAGCCGGTGCTCGCCTGGTGCTACCGCCGCGTTGACACCGCGCCCGCGCCGCTGATCCCATCTGGACGCTGGCCCCGGGGAGATGCCCATTGATCGCGTTGCACTGCGGGCCATGGACGGCCCGCCCGTGCGGGGGTCGCGCCCCGGAAGGTGCAAGCCGACCGGGTCCAGGGATGGATCAGATCGACGTCTCTCGCAGCACCCGCATGGTCTCGACCTTCAGGCGATCGGCTTGCATCGCCTGCCTGACCTCATCGGAGGCGATGAATGCGTCGAACCGCGCCATGTCCGGGACGTCCAGAATCAACCCCGTCGCGTTGGGGTTCTCCGGATCCTGGAAGGTCCGCGCCGTGGCGCCAATCCTTGCGAACATCTCGTGGCGGCTGCCGGGTCCTTTGCGCCAAGCGTTCAGCCAGTGCTGACCATCCTCGACATCGTGAAACACAATGAGCGTCACCATCAGACAGGTCTCCAATTCCTAAGCGTTCATTGAATATCGAGCCGCGGCGTCCGCATCGAGGGTGTAGAGACCGTGCGAATGGCGACAGCAACCGGCGATTGCCTCGGGCAGAGCGCGCGGCCGTTCCAGGGCGCGCTGCCTCTACTTGCTTCAGGTCGAGGTGGCTGGCAACGATCTATTTGGCCACGTGCACGATCCCCAGCCGCAATCGCCCAGGCTACGCCCCGAGTATCCCCTTGACCACGGTTCAGCGACCGTCTAGCTTTGAAGTAGTGTGCTTTGCTGGCGCCTTGGTTCCCATCCGTCACCGCCATGGAGGTGAGGCGAGTATGGCGCTATTCACGCAGGACGGGACATGGATCGTGCTCGTCGGGCTGGTCTGCTCCGCGATTGAGGCCAGCGCCGCGGACTGGTCTTTCGTGCTGCAGAACAACGGCTCGCTGGCCGAGCCGAAGACCGAGCGCCGCGTCGTTGTCAGCGCGGACGATCAGCCCCGGGCGATCGTACAGAAATGCGTGCCAGCTGATCGCTATTCGCTGATCCTGGAATCGGGCACCGAAAAGGTCGTTGCGCGCGTCGCCGGCTCCATCGTCGTGTCCCGCTTTGTCCCGCCGGGTGAGCTGACGACCACGATCGTTTACTCCAAGTATTGGGCGAATCTGGACGCGCCGGCCGGCGGCTCGATCCCGTTGCGCAGGGCAGACCTGGTCTGCTCCCCACTTGGCGAGCAAAGGATCATGGTCCGCGATTTCTTGCTGCGCACCGCCGAGGCGCTCTGGAGGCTCAGCTTCACGATTGCCCTGACCCCGCGATCCGACGCCGGCACCGCACCACTCAACGACACCGGCATCGACTGGTGTGCGGACGGGACCATGAACTTCCTCCCCTGCCCGGTGGACAGCTATCCCGGGCAGGATGCGCAGAACGGGCGCGACCTCACCCACAATGACGACAGCGACGGCCATGCCGGCTTCAGCTTCACCAAGCTCGATGCCGACGGTACCGGCCTGCCGGCCGGCGCAACGCACTGGTCGTGCGTGCGCGACAACGTCACCGGACTGACCTGGGAGGTCAAGGCCGATGATGGGGGACTGCGCGACAAGGACTGGACCTATTCCTGGTACGACCCGAATAGCTCGACCAATGGCGGGTGGGCCGGCTCTGCAGACGACGGCGGCGACTGCTTCGACACCACCCGTTGCGACACCTCCAAGTATGTCGCGGACGTAAACGACCAGGGCCTGTGCGGCGCCAACGATTGGCGGATGGCGTCGGTCGACGAGCTGCTCTCGATTGTCAGCAACGATCGGACCTACCCGAGCATCGACGAGGACTATTTCCCAAACACGGTATCCGACATTTACTGGTCTTCGTCGCCGAATTCCGTCTATTCGCGTTCGGACGCGTTGGACGTCTTTTTCTCAACGGGAGAGATGGGTACCCTCTTCAAGAGCAACCCATTCTACGTTCGCCTGGTGCGCGCCGGGCCGTGACTCGACCCCTTGGCCCCCCAGTCGATGCGGAGGCGAGAACGCGATGCGGTGGCTTGAACACTTGGCAATCTCAGACGACGCAAACCGGCGACGATCGACCGTCGAGCGGGGGACGAGACAGCTCTCGTGCCCTCACACAGGCACCCGCGGTGCTGATCTGCGCCACCAGGCTAGGACCTCTTCCCCGTTGTTCGGGCGCGCTGGTGACAAGCACTGGAACCTGTTGGCCAGCGCCTCGCGGGCGGCGCTCGCGGTCAACGGGATGTAACCCGGTTTTCAGCCCGGCAATCGGCACGGGCCGCTGTTCTCGCGCCGGAACGAGAGCGGCGCGTAGCGCGGTACCCGTTTTACGATGTCAGCATTGGCGGAGCGAGCATCGCGACGATGCCCAGCGCGGGTCGTCTGGGCTGTTGATCGACCGGGAGGCGTAGAACCCATGGGCAGACAAACGCTGGGTTGGGTGGTACCGGTGCTGCTGACGACGCTGTGCCTGCCGGTACAAGGCGCCCAGATCTGCCGTGATCACATCCGCGCAACCGCGCCGAACAGCCGCTATCAGGATAACGGGGACGGAACCGTGACCGACCTGTCCACGGCGCTGCTCTGGAAGCAATGTCCAGAGGGGCTGAGCGGCGCTGGCTGCACGATCGGCCAGGTCACCGCCTTCACCTGGCCGCAGGCACTGCGGCACGCCCAGGCCGCCGAATTCGCTGGCAGCTCGCTGTGGCGTCTCCCGAACAAGAATGAGCTGGCCTCTCTAGTGGAACGGCGTTGCTTCGATCCATCGATCAACGCCACCCTGTTTCCGAATACCCCGTCGGAATCGTTCTTGTCTTCCTCGCCGGATGCCTACTATCCAGATAGCGTGTGGGAAGTCCGGTTCTACGATGGCATCGTCGGCATCTTCCACAGCTACAGCTATGGTTACGTCCGCTTGGTGCGCGCCCGACGGTGATGTTGTCGTTCTTCCGCGGTACCGATGCACCGCGGCCAGGCGGGCCACACGGCTCTCCGATCCCCGGCGCGGGTCAGCAATGCTCACCAACAGATCGAACCGGCACCCCTGACCACCCCCACCCGGAGCCCCCGGATCGGCCTGATGCCCCGGCGACTTCGGCCGGGGATCGTCGCGTTCCATTCAAGAATTCGCGTCGGCTCCCGTGTTCTCTGGGTTCAGTCGGCCTTCCCCGCGCGGTTCCCGATTCACAGTTGCACCGTCCCGGGCGCCGTGGCGGCGGGCCTGCCCCGCAAGCAGTCGCTCCCGTCATTCGCGTCTTCCGAGCAACCTAAACACGACCTGCCGCTGTGGCCACGGCATCTTTCGGAGGTTGCCCGAATAAAGGGACGGCAGCGCAAACGCACCCGCAGCGGAAATCCATCACCGGCCGCGGCCGGCGAGCACCAGGTGCCGTGTGCACGGGCTGGGCCAGTCCGTCGGCCCAATCTGGCGGATACGGCAGAGGAAGGCGCCCTGTTCGTCAACCTTGAACGTCGCCAGCACCAGGTTCAGCGCCCGGTTGGACGTGGCCTGTGCCACGACGTCGAAGATCGCCCGGTCACTGAATCCTTGGCCGCGGGCGGCATCGAGCTCGGCCGCGGTACCCGCGCGGGGATCGGACGCGGCGAAGCGGTGCCGGTCCTGGTACTCGCTGTCTGGTAACCGGTGTCTGAGCCGCGTCGTTGCTCAGCCGCGCATCGTGCCCAAGCTCGATGAGCTTGCGCGCCCAATGACGGGCTCCTCCGCAGGCCTCCATACCCACCACGCAGCCCGGTAACTGCGCGAAAAAACCCAACACCTTCCCTCGCCTGAGCGTCTTGCGCAGCACCACCCGATCGGCTTCGTCCCCTCCATGGACCTCAGACACGTTCTTTGCCAGACCCAGACCGATTCGCATAATCTCCATCCTGACTTCCCCCTCTCTCTCGATTGGTTGATCTCACCCTCCAATCTGGCACATGCGATGCCGTGGAGGGAGGGGGCGAGTCCATGCCAGTTCCCTAAGATGCCACTCACAACAGGCAGATCAATGATCCCGACATTACCCGCGGCAGACCGTGCCTCGCGTCGGTCACCCGCAATCCGTGCGCTCGTGAAGCAAGTGCTTCCCGATGAAACTACGATCCCGTTAACCGGCCACTGATTATGGAAACCCTACTCTCAAAACACTGGCATCATCTTCCAACGGAAGAGGTGGCGACACTACTGGAATCCAGTGCAACCAAAGGGCTCGACACCTTTGAGCTGGAACATCGGCGCGCCCATTTCGGACCAAACAGACTTACGACGAAAAAGGGCAAAAATCCGTTGGCGATCTTTTTTCTCCAGTTCCACCAGCCGCTTATCTATATTCTACTCGCGGCGGCCCTGATCACCTTTATCCTGCAGGAATGGGTCGACAGCGGTGTTATTTTTGGTGTCGTGTTTGTCAACGCTATCGTCGGATTCATCCAGGAATCCAAGGCATTGAAGGCCATTGAGGCCCTGGCACGAACAATGGAAGGCACGGCCACCGTGGTAAGGGCCGGAAAGAAAGCGAACATCCCGTCTGCCCAGGTGGTTCCCGGAGATCTGGTGTTGCTGCAGTCCGGAGACAAGGTACCGGCCGACCTGCGCCTGTTGCGTTCACGTGAGCTGCAGATCGATGAGTCGGCACTCACCGGCGAATCCGTACCAGTACGCAAGACCTCCGATCAATTGATTCAAGAGACCGTGCTTGCAGACCGTCGCAACATGGCGTATTCGTCGACATTGGTGACCTATGGCACGGGCGCCGGGCTCGTCGTCGCGACCGGCGATGCGACCGAGATCGGCCAGATCAATGCCCTGATCGCCGGTGCCCAAACACTCGCCACCCCCCTGACCCGCAAGATCACCGAGTTCAGTGGCACCCTGTTGTGGATCATTCTGATTCTGGCTGGCTTGACCGTGCTTGCCGGCTGGTTGCACGGCGATTCCCTGCTTGACACCTTTATGGCCGCGGTAGCTCTAGCGGTTGGCGCGATACCAGAGGGATTGCCTGCGGCCATGACCATTATGCTGGCTATTGGCGTTGGAAAGATGGCCAAACGCAACGCGATCATTCGCCGCATGCCGGCGGTGGAAACCCTCGGCAGCACCACCGTGATCTGCTCCGACAAAACAGGAACCCTGACGCAAAACCAGATGACCGTGAAGGAGGTATGCGCCGGCGGGAAATGTTATACGTTCTCCGGCGTTGGCTATGCACCGGAAGGGGAGATTTCAGTCGACGGATCTATGATCACGCCGGACCAACATGACGCGCTTCACGAGTGTCTACTCGCCGGCATGCTATGCAACGACGCTCGTCTGATTCGCCGCGATAATCGCTGGGACATCGAAGGCGATCCGACCGAGGTCTCGCTGATAGCCGCGGCGATCAAATTCGGACTCTCCGTCGAATCGACAGAGTTCGAGTATCCCCGCATCGACAGCGTACCCTTCGAGTCTGAGCACCACTATATGGCGACCCTACATCAAAGGGTGGCTGACACGACTGGTGTGATCTACCTGAAAGGATCCGTTGAGAGCATCCTCTCGCGCTGCCAAGATACCTTGGGTAACGATGAAAAAAGCACATTGCTCGAACCGGAAATTATAAACCAGCAAGTCAATCAACTGGCAGAACGCGGGCTAAGGGTGTTGGCGTTCGCCAGAAAGCGCCGCGACGCACCAACTTCATCGGTGAGCCATTCCGATGTAATAGCGGGCCTAACCTTTCTGGGGTTGCAGGCGATGATCGATCCACCCCGGCCTGAAGCGATCTCGGCAATTCGCACTTGCCAGAAGGCGGGGATCCAGATCAAGATGATCACCGGTGATCACGTGGTCACCGCGGCTGCCATCGCCCATCAAATCGGTCTCGACGGGACCAAGCGCGACGATCCCGACAGCTTTGCTATCACCGGACATGCCTTGAGCAAGTTGTCCGACCAGGAGCTGTTGGAAACCGCGAGCAGCGCGGCGGTATTCGCGCGTGTGACCCCCGAACAGAAATTGCGCCTGGTGGAAGCACTGCAGGTCCGAGGACATGTGGTGGCCATGACCGGCGACGGCGTCAATGACGCCCCCGCCCTGAAGCAGGCCGATATCGGTGTTGCGATGGGCATAGGCGGTACCGAGGTGGCCAAGGAGGCAGCCGATATGGTGCTCACGGACGACAATTTCTCGACGATTGAAGCGGCGGTCGAGGAAGGGCGAGCCGTGTTCGATAACTTGGTCAAATTCATCACCTGGACCTTGCCGACCAACGTAAGCGAGGGCCTTGTGATCCTGTTTGCCGTTTTCCTGGGTGTTGCGCTGCCGATCACCCCCGTTCAGATCCTTTGGATCAACATGACAACGGCCATACTGCTTGGCTTGACGCTTGTCTTCGAGGACAAGGAACCAGGCATCATGGCGCGCCCACCTCGCCGCCCGGACACACCTGTGATCACCACGGAGCTCGGCATCCGGATCGCACTGGTGAGCCTGCTGTTGTTGATTGGCGCATTTGGACTATTCGAGTGGAACCTGCTTCAGGGCCACAGCCTCGAAACCGCGAGAACCGTGGCGGTGAATGTTTTTGTATTCGGCGAGCTGTTCTATCTATTCAATTGTCGGTCGCTGCGATATAGCATGTTTCGGCTAGGCATATTCTCGAATTTTTGGCTCATTGTCGGCGTGTTGACAATGGTTACTCTGCAATTATTGTTGATTTATTCCCCGACAATGAACCAGCTGTTTGGAACCACGCCGATCGGCCCGGCCGAATGGATCTCGATACTCGGCGGTGGACTTATCATCTATATTGTCGTTGGCGCCGAAAAGTGGCTCCGTCGACGAGCGGATATCAAAGCCACTGAATAACGAGCTCATTTCCACGCGTACTCACGTGGATCGCAGCGCTGCTGTTTTTCGCAGCGGTAGTCGCGCTCGCCCGAATAGCTCACCGAGAAGCGAAAGAAAGGCCTCCGCTCGAGAATAACAGTTACGCGATCGATCGGTTATACACAAACCGGCGCACGAGCTTTCGATGGCCCAGTGTAACGCTGGGCAGTGGGAATTTCACAGCTCGGGCAAGAGGACAGTGGTGGGCAGCTCGATGGGGGCAACATCGGCCGCGATGGCGGGAAGATGTAGACCACCTTGGGGTCGCTCTTTACGGGGATCTGGCCGGAGGTCTCGCTATTGATCAGTAGGAGGCGAGTTGTCGTGACTGGTGACGAGCGCTATTCCTCAGCTGGACCGCCTCCCACCGTCCATGGCACTGGGTCCCGGCTTCCTGCCGGGACGACGGACCAGGAACGTGACCGCTGTGCCCTTTTTTCCGGCTCGGATACCGGAACAAAGGGTCAAGGATGGGTACTTCTCACCCCCGGCTGAGTTTCGACGCTAATCGCCTCGTGACTTCTGGTGCACGGCGAGTGCTGGGAGGGGTCGCGTATCCTGTTGACTGATCTCGAACAAGATCACAGTCAACAGAGGTGGATACGCCATGACTCAGTCTACGCTGAAGATTCTTTCACAACCAGAGATCGAGCAGACGGACCCGCTGCAGGCGTTGCGGGGCAAGTGAACTGTACGCCAGCACTCACAAGGACCTGCGGACAAACAAAAAGGGCCTACGAGAAAACCCGTAAGCCCTTGTGTATTTGGTAGCGGGGGCAGGATTTGAACCTACGACCTTCGGGTTATGAGCCCGACGAGCTGCCTGACTGCTCCACCCCGCAATTGAGCCGCTTATACTATCCGCATCCGGCCCGGGACGCAAGTGCCAACAGCCGATTTTCTGATGATCGCGGCGCGCGGCGGGCGTCTCAGACCAGGGCGGCGTCCGCCTCAGGGGCGCGGCGCGAAGTCCTGCGGATAAGGATTCTGGTCGTTGCGCCGAATGACAACAAAGGGACGCCCGGCGGCGCGGTGACAGGCGTTGCAGCTCTCGAGCAAGGCATCGTACCGGGTACTGACCCGCACCTGGTCTCCTCCCTCGATGGCCTCTTCCAACGCCTCGAACGCGGGCTTGAGCGTCTCACCCAGAACGTGGTGGACCGCGATACCCTCGTAGTCGTCGATCTCGGCGACGGCCTCGATCACCTCCTCGAGCTCGTGGGCATAAAAGTGCTGCAGGGCCTGGTTGCCGGCGGTCACGGACAATCCCAGCTTGTGGCCGTAGTACTGCATGTTGTGCATCAGCACGATCAGCGGCATCCCTTCGAACGGCTCTTGTTCACCAGGCTCGTCGCCGGCCATCGCCGGGGTGATGGGTAGAGAGAGCGTGGCTGTCAGAACGGACAGGATCGCGGCAGCTTTCATCAGGGCACCTGAGGTTGCTTTGGGCGTCTTGGTATCTTCTCGGGGAGGTGGATCCGCGCGAAACACGAGTCGGCGGCGTTCCCGATCTGGGCCCTGGAGCGCTCGCCCGCGAGCCACCGGGTCCGCTCCAAAGGGCGGCACGCACGCGGCACTGTCGATTGCAGGGCTCCCACCTACAGGGTCTTAAGATACTCGATCAGGGCCCGCCGCTCATCGCTGGTGAGTACGTCACCGAAATCGTGGCCCTGGTTGCCATAGCCCGTTCGCGTCGTGTCGTAGACCCACTTCTGTTCATCGAGGCTGGCGAACACCTCGCGACCCTGGCGCAAGGCCTGGTAGTCCCAGCCGACGCGGGTCTGGTCGAATTCCGGCCGCGCGGACACAAAACGCCACCAGGTTGGACGCGACCCGGTATCGAGCAGCGCGGCCAGCGACGGTACCGAGCCATTGTGCAGGTACGGCGCCGTTGCCCAGACCCCGTCGAGCGGCGGTGCGACATAGCCCAGTGCCGGCATCGTCTCGGCATTCTCGCCGTAGACCGAACGATTGAACCAACGGATGAAGCGGTCGGCGTCATGGTAGCCGCGCTCGGCCAGCTCCGGATCGGTGGCCACCTTATCCAACCCGACCAGCTTGTTGGGATAGAACGGCTCGGGGCCGTAGCTGCCGTGGCAGCGCTTGCACTCGGACTTGAAGATCTCCGCGCCGGTCGCGGCCAGGGCGGCATCGATGGGGTATGGATACTCGGGGGCCTTGAGTGCGCCCAGGTAGGCGCCCACGTCGACGAACCAGGCGTCGATCGCGCGCGCCTCGGCCACCGAGTCGGTGCAGGTGGTGGAGGCCAGGATCATATAGCTGACATGATCCCCGCGGCCCTGTCCGCTGTAGAAGACCCCGTGTTTCTTGCCAACGTTCCACCAGGGCGGCACGCTGACCGGAAGGGGTTCGCGCGGGGGTGGCTCGATCAACGGCTCGTCCGACCAGGCCAGTGTCTTTGGGTCGCGGTGGGCCATCAAGGCCAGCGTGATATTGTCGGCGGGATTCACACCAATGGTGTCAGTCATCATGTAGGGCGCAACGGCCGCGATGCGGTCGGCCCAGCGCCGCCACTCGGCGGCCTGCGCCTCGCCCTCCACGTAGGCGCCAGCGGATTCGACGGCCATGACCGGATCACCGGTGAAGTCCGCGAAGGCGTTGCCCAGTCCAATGACCAACTCGCCATTGAGCGGCGCGGCGTGGCAGGCCAGGCAATTGGAGGTGACCAGCTCGACACCACTCGCCGCGGTGAAGGCCGTGACCGCGTAGGGCAGCGTCGCGTTGCGTCCGTGCCGGCCGGGGAGCGGGTATTCGGGCTTGAGCTCTCCGCTCGCCGCGGCATAAGCGGCGTACGGCAGGCCACAGGTGACCACCGCACGATTGACCAACGCGTCGTATCCGGCAACCGGATCACCGGGCCGCTGCGGGCTCGGCGCGATCACGCCCGGCTCGGCCTTGTTGACGACCACCCGGTCATCCCGGTCGCAGCCAGCGAGGATGAGCATCCCCGCCGACAGGGCAACGAGCGTCCGGTAGAGCCTACTTTCGCGGGACATGGCCGTTTCGCATTCGTCGATGGATGGTCTGTCGGACCACGGGTGACGAGAAGGTTCCTCCCGCATCCCTCAGGCGCCCCCGGTTTCGATGACAAAGGCATCGTATCCGGTCAGGTCGATGAACCCGGCGCCGGTGACCGGTTGTCCGCCCCGGTCGCCGGTCACGATCACCGCGCCGCTCCAGGAAGGTTGCGGCTGCAGCAATTCCTGTGCCTCGAGCAGCGGCGTGAGTTGCAGCTCCAGCCCGAGTTGCGGAATGGCCAGCCGCCAGTGTAACGGGTACTCGGCTCCCGTTCCCGGGGCACGCCATCTCGCGCCAATCGGGGCCAGCGTCAGGTCGCGCCGCTGGAAGAGCCGGGGCGTTCCATCAGGCGCGATGGTCAGACAGGTCGGGATCGGTGTACCCCCCCCGCCGCGCCGACGCGTCTGCATACAAAACAGGTCCATGCCGTCGTCGAGCTGCA
>JAXGTD010000029.1:0-35234 GCA_040775095.1 Chromatiaceae bacterium
CGCGACGACGCCTGGCCGCCGCAGGTCGCCACGCACGCCTTCATCGTCTCGAAGGGCACGTGGCCGGCGCAGCCGCCGTAGGCGAACTGCCGGCAGCTGTCGGTCTTGTAGTCGTAGTAGAAGGCCGCCTTGTACGCCCTGCAGGGCCCCGCGTCGGGTCTTTCGAGGCAGCTGACATGGAGCTGGTCCGAGGCGAGCTCGTCACCGTCGCTGCTGCAACCAGCCAATGCGACGGCGACCACCGCTATAAACGGCAGCCACCGCCAACGAGCGCCCCGACAGCGGCGCGCCGGTGCGGACCGCGTTACCCGGCGCGCCGACTCGGACCAGGAAATCGCGTTGGATGCAGTCATCGGCTCCTACAGGGGTTGGGGGCATGGTGGTATCGCACACCACCGCGTTGCACCATCATTTTCAAGGGGACTGACTATCTGGCGCAAGTGTCGGTGCGCGAGCGCTGAAGACGTGTCGCGCGCCCCTTCGGGGCCTGTTTCCACCAGTCGCGGTGCCGGAACTCGCTCGCGTCCCGCGCCATCTCGCGCCGCACCCCACCCCGGGCGAACCCCCAGCCCTTGACCCTTGGGCCGTGCAGGAACAGCGTCCACGCCGGCCTCCCCCGCCGCAGCACGACGCGGTGGTAGTCATCGCCGCGCAGTCGGTTGAGCCGTCCCGGTGCGATGAATCGGGTCGTGGTCCGCGCATCGCGTGACTCGATCCGGGCGCCGCGGGCGAGCCGGATCTCCTCGTAGCCGCCGCTCAGGACCAGGCTCAGGGCCCGGTTCCAGGGGTGGTCGTGCAGGCCGCGATCGGGGTCCGAATCGACGAATCGATGCAGATAGGCATGCCAGCCGAGGGCGCCGAGGAGATAGTAGCGCTCCAGATAGGGCTCACCCTGCTCGCCGTTGATGATGCGGCAGGGCAGGCGATCGGTGATTCGGTGCAGCAGGGAGTCGATCAAGGTGTCTGTGTTCTCGATTGTGGAGAGCGGCGCGCGGGATTTTAAGCTGGCGGTGGCTCACTCCGCGAGCCCACGATCGATGCGCAGCCAGGCGACCTGGTAAGGCGCCAGCTCGAGCTTGCCCGAAAGCTCGGCGCCTGGCCCTGTCCAGTCGTCGATGAGCTCTTGCCAGCGACGTGCCTTCCAGCGTCGGTCGAGCCGGGCAAGTGAGAGCGGGTGTGGCGCTTCGCCCAGGTTTGCGACCATCCAAAGTCGGTGACCGTCATCCGGAGCGATGCGCTCGATCCCAAACAGTCCCGCCGGTAGATCGATCACCCGTTGCGCGCCCTCCGGATGGAAGGCCGAGTCGGCACACCGCAACCGAAGCCGGCGCAGATACTCGGCAAAGATACGGCCAGCCGGGTGCTCGGAACCGGGATCGGTCATCGCGTCGATCTCCAGCTCTGACCACTTCTGGCGATTGATGCTGCGCGCACGCCCCGTGCGCTCGACGCCCATGAGGTCGTTCGACGCGCCGAGCAGGCTGTTGAAATAGATCCCCGGAATCCCCTGCAGACTCATCGCGATGGTCTGCGAGCACAGGAAGCGGGCGATCGCGACCCCATCGTCCCTGTCGTTGGCCAGGCGTAGCGCATCGAAGTAGGTGACGTTCAGCTCGTACGGGGTCGCGGTTCCATCCGGGTGGCTGCGCCGCGATACCAGGGCCCCCTGCCCCTCCATTGTGGCGACAAGGGCCTCGAGCTCGGCCGGAGGCAGCAGTCCCTCGAGTGGCCGCACGCCGATGCCGTCGTGGGAGGCGGTGAAATTGAAATAGGTGCAACCCGGCGGCGGTGGCTCCAGACCCGCGGCCCAGTCCACGAGATAGCGCGCGTTGCCGGTGCGCAGCGCATGCAGCAGCAGCGGCGGCAGACTGAACTGGTAGACCATGTGCGCCTCGTCACCGGCGCCGAAGTAGCTCAGGTTCTCCGCATGCGGAACGTTGGTCTCGGTGATCACGAGGATGCCCGGCTCGAGCATGTCGAGCACATCGCGCAGCAGCTTGACCACCTCGTGGGTCTCGGGCAGATGGATGCAGGGGGTGCCGACCCGCTTCCAGAGATAGGCGATCGCGTCCAGCCGGATGATCCGCGCACCGTTGTGGACGTAGTAGAGCAGGATGTCGAGGAACTCGAACAGCACGTCGGGGTTGGAGAAATCGACATCGATCTGATCGGGGCCAAAGGTGGCCCAGACGTGCCGTTGCCCATAGGGTGTCTGCACCGGACGCAACAGCGCGGAGGTTCGTGGACGCACGACCGCGCCGAGGTCAGCATCGGGGTCGGTCTCGATGAAATAGTGCCGCTCCGGCGCCCAGCCGTTGCAGTAGGCGCGAAACCATTGGCTCTGACTCGAGACATGGTTGATGACCAGGTCGACCATGAGCCGGTAGTCGCTGGACAGGGCGAGGATATCGTCCCAGCTACCCAAGGCTGGATCAACCGCCCGATAGTCGATGACGGCGAACCCGTCGTCGGAGCTGTAGGGAAAGAACGGCAGCACGTGCACCGCGGACAACGCATCGCCAATGCGTTCTGTCAGGACACGGCGCAGCGTCTGGAGCGGCGCCTCACCATCGGCATGGACCATGTCGCCGTAGCAGATCAGGACCGCGTCGCGTTGATCCCAGCCGCGGCAATCCGCCGGGTCCGGGCAGGTGACACCGACCCCATAGCGGCCAACGACCAACTCCAGCCGGTTGAGCAGCCGCGGCAACAGCGCATCGCCATAGAGCACCCGCAGCCGTTGACTGATCCGCTTGAACAGGCTGCGTTCGACCACGCGCATCGTTCACTCCGTCATGTTGCGGATGTTGTTGATGATGGAACGCAGGCTATCGCGGAGTACCCGATAGCTATAGTAGCGCCCCGCGACCCGGTAATTATGCTCGACGATCTGCACGCCGTACCCCGGATCCTCGAGGATGTGGCGGGTCTCGTCGACGACCCGCGCGTCGATCACCCCATCGATCGCCGGCAGCCTGAACCCCTTCGGCTCGATGTCGCGCTGATACACGGAGTAGCGCCCGATCACGATTGGCTTGCGGAAAAAGACCGCCTCGAGCAGGGCATTGCCAAAACCCTCGTACAGACTCGGGAAGGTGACCAGGTCGGCATGCGGATACAGGTCCCTGAGCACGTACATCTTCTCCCCTTCCTCGTTGAGCTGGCGACGATCGGCGATGCGCTCGCCAAACAGCTTCAGCGACACCCCCTCGTCGCGGGCGAGGTGCTGGATCTGTCGGCTGTAGTCGGGCCCCTCGTCGTCGCCGCGGTGGGAGATGACCAGGTGGCAGCGCGGCAGCTTGAGCCGGCGGATCAGGTGGATCGCGTTCTCGATCCCCTTGCGCGGCACGATACGCGTCGGCTGGAGGATCAGCACATCGTCGTCGAGCAGACCAAGGGCACGGCGCACGTCGGCGGCGTAGTCATCGGGGTCGCCCGGCGGATGCTCGAAATCGAACACGTTGGGGATCAATACGCTGGGTAGGCCCTTGCGCCACGCGATCTCCTCGCGTGCGGCCTGGTTGATCACCACGTGCTGCAGGTGCGGGACCCGCGGTGGGAAGGCCATCTCCAGATAGTCATCGACCGCAGAGATCTGGAAGCGCTGCCGCTCCCATTGGAAGTCGTGGTGATGGGCGATGGCCGGCATCCCGGTCTCGAGCAGAAACTCGGTCAGCGCAACCCCGAGCGGGATGTGCATCGGGATGGTCAGCGCATTCTCGATGATCAGGATATCCAGGTCGAACCTGTCCCGGAACTCGTACAAGGTCGCCTTCAGGTAGTCCGAGAGCTCGCGAATGCGCCGGCTGGCCTCGGCGCAGCGCCGGGTGCGGCCCCACAACTGGGAATTGATCCAGCGGTTCTCCGCGTGGTCGAAGAAGGCCTCAGGGATACACAGACTGATCGATGGATCGCGATCCAGCACGCCCGCGTACCAGTAACTGACGTGCCCTCCGGTCCACAGCACCTCGGCCCACTTGGCGGCCTCCAGAGAGACCCCATCGTTGCCGGCGAAACGGGTCGAGACAAAACCGATATGCTCAGGCTGCTTCATAGGTCGATGTCGGCGGACCCCCACACGCGGGCGGAGATCCCATGTGGCTGGAGACGAAAGATGACGGTAGCAATGGCCACGCCAATGGCCGGTTGAGTACTCGACCCGCTGCACCAGCGTGGGTCGGCGGAAACGCCGACCGGGGACTGGCCACGGGCCCCGCGGCGGCCCCATTCCACCGCGACCTGGCGTGGCGCATGGCCCACGCCGTCGGGCTGCCTGCCCCAGCGCAGGGGCAACTTGTACCGATCGGGGGCGAGCGTCAAGTCCGTGGGCCCGGCCATCGCCGTGCATCTGCACAAAGCAGGTGCTGGCAGGCACCTTCTTGGGACATGCTGATCCGATGCCGTCCTGGCATCGGATCAGCTCGCGAACCGGAAAACGCGGTTTCCGATTCGCTCCATTTTCAGTCACTTGGGTGCCTGAAAACGCCGGGCCTTCGGCGGCCCGGATCCGAAACGCGTTAGATCCGCGCTTCCTTTGGGGCGGACAACGACGCCCTGCCCCGAGCGTGTTAGGGTAGGCCCCTGCCCACTCATCGCCAGACATCCTCGCTCCAAACGGCACAAGATGCGCCTCGCGATCCTCCATTTTCATCTGCAGACCGGTGGCGTCACCCGGGTGATACGCCATGCATGCGAGGCGCTCACGGGGGCAGGCTACCGGATCCTGGTGATGAGCGGCGAGCCGCCGCAACAGCCAATGCCGGTGGGCGTCGACGTCGCGGTGGTTCCAGGGCTCGCGTACGAAGAACGGCGTGCGCCGCTGGATCCCGCGGCCCTCGCCGCCGAGCTCACCCGGAGCGCCGGCGACGCGCTCGGCGGGCCCCCGGAGCTGTGGCACGTCCACAACCACTGCCTTGGCAAGAACCTGGCATTGCCCGGGGCACTGGCCCTCCTGGCCAGGCGCGGTCACCGGATGCTGCTGCAGCCCCACGACTTTGCCGAGGACGGACGACCGGCACTCTACCAGCGCATGTTGGAGGGGATCGCGGGCGGTGACACCAGGCGCCTCGATGCCCTCCTCTACCCGATCGCGCCGCAGGTCCATTACGCGGTGATCAATGAGCGGGATCGACGTTTTCTCGCCGCGGCGGGCATCCCGCCGGGGCAATGCCACCTGTTGCCCAACGCGGTCGCAATCGGTACGCCCGCCAGTACGGCCACCCGGCCCGGGGGCACGGGCCGTTTGTGGCTCTACCCCACCCGCGCGATTCGCCGCAAGAACCTCGGCGAGCTGTTGTTGTGGGCCACCGTCGGCGCACCGGGTGACCGTTTCGCGGCGACCCAGGCGCCCCAGAATCCAGTGGAGCAACCCCGCTACCGGCGCTGGGTCGCGTTGGCCGAGGAGTTGAAGCTGCCGGTCGAGTTTGGGCTCGGCCAGCGCGTCGATGACTTCCCGGCCCTGTTGGCCTCCAGTCACGCGTTGATGACGACCAGCGTGGGGGAAGGGTTCGGGCTCGCATTCCTCGAACCCTGGCTCATCGGTCGCGCATTGGTGGGGCGCGACCTGCCCGAAATCACCGCGGATTTTCGCGTGGCGGGCATCGATCTGAGCGCGCTGTATCCGCGACTTGACGTGCCGCTCGACTGGGTCGATGCGCCGCGGCTGCGCCGCGCCTTGGCGCATGCCCTGAAGGCCAATGCAGAGGCCTACCAACGCCGTGCCGGCGCCAACGCGCTGGAGCGCGCCTGGCAGACGGCCGTGGCCGAGGACCTGATCGACTTCGGGCGGCTCGATGAGGTGGCCCAGGAGACGGTTCTGCGCCGGCTGGTGGCCGATGCATCGGCGCGCTCCGCGCTGGTCCCGGCGACCCTGGAGACAATCCAGGACGAACGGGTCCTCGCTGCCAATCGGACCATCATCGAGCGCGACTACAGCGTTGCCGGTTACGCGCGTCACTTGCACGGCATCTACCAGGCCGCGCTCGCGTCGGCGCCCTCGTCCCAGATCCACGCGGGCGACGGCGCGGCGTTGCTCGATTGTTTCCTCGCCCCCGAGCGGCTCTCGCTCTTGCGTACCTGATGCCGGGCAGGCTGGAACCCAGGATGACCGCGGACCCTTCGCTGATCGCGCGCATCCGCGCGATGACCACACCGCTCCAGCCAAGGCCAACCGGCCTGGTACCCCGTCTGGCGCCGCTGGGCGGGATTCGCGCCGTGCTCTTCGACGTGTACGGCACGCTGTTGGTCTCCGGTTGCGGCGATATCGGTCTGACGGCGGGGCAGAGCGGCACGGAGATCCTCCAGCAGGCACTGATCGCCGCCGGGCTCGATCTCAAGGGGGTCGCGCCGGAACGCCTCGTCGACACCGCCCTGAACGACGCGATCCATGCCAGCCATGCGCGCGCGAAGGCCGCGGGAACACGCTTTCCGGAGGTGGACATCCTGGAGATCTGGTCGGAGGTGCTGCAACGGCTCGGGCTGACGGCCGACCTGCCGGCGCGGCGCCGAATCGCGATCGAGTACGAGCTTCGCGTCAACGCCGTCTGGCCCATGCCCGGCATGGCGGACCTGATCGAAACCCTCGCGGCACGCGGCTATGTCCTGGGCCTGGTCTCCAACGCGCAGTTCTACACGCCACTGTTGCTGGAGGCCTTTCTCGGCCGGCCGCTCGAGGCCGCCGGCGTGGACCCCGGCTGCTGCGGCTGGTCGTATCGCCTGCTCGAGGGAAAACCTTCGCCGCGAGTCTTCCTGGAGGCGCTGGACGGACTGCGTGCCAGGCACGGCATCGATCCGCCGCGGGTGCTCTACGTCGGCAACGACATGCGCAACGATATCTGGCCCGCCGGGGCGCTGGGCTGCCCAACCGCGCTCTTCGCCGGCGATGAGCGTTCGCTGCGGCTGCGCGAGAACGACCCGGACCTCGATGGCGTACGGCCCGAGCGGATCATCACCCGGCTGCCGCAGATCTCCGACAAGCTGCTGGTGGATTGACGGGGCCCGGAGACCGCGCCGCTGGCATCGCTACGCCCATCGGCGAAGCATCGGTTCGATCCGCGCGATCGCCTCCCGCAGACGCTCGACATCGGTCGTGTAGGCGAAGCGCAGCATGCGCCCGGTATCGGCATCGCCGAAATCGCACCCAGGGGTGACGGCAACGTACGCCTGCTCCAGCAACGCGTGGCACAGCGCATCGGCATCGCCGCCCCCGCCGGGTATCCGGGCGTAGACATAGAACGCGCCCCGCGGCGGCGCCGGCACCTCGAGGCCGAGCGACTCCAATGCCGGCACCAGATAACCCCTGCGTTCCTGAAACCGCTGACGTCGTTGCTCGAGGATCTCGAGCGTGCCGGGGGCAAAGGCGGCCAGCGCGGCCTGTTGCGACAGGGTGGGCGCGGCCAGGTACAGGTTCTGCGCCAGGCGATCGAGCAGATCGACCGCGGCGGACGGCGCCACCACCCAGCCGAGCCGCCAGCCGGTCATGCCAAAGTACTTGGAAAAACTGTTGACGACGAACACGCCCTCGTCACCCAACGCCAAGGCGGTGTGATCCTCGCCGTCATAGACGAGCCCCTGGTAGATCTCGTCCACGACCAACGCGACCCCTTTGGCGGCGGCCAGCGCATGGAGCTCCGCCATCGGGCCTGGGGCGAGTAAGGTGCCGGTCGGGTTGGACGGGCTTGCGACCATCACCGCGGCCACCTGCTCCGACCAGGCGTCAACCGCGCGCGCGGCCGTCAACTGATAGGCGTCCTCCGGCCCAACCGGCACGGGCTGCGGGCAGCCGCCTGCAAGCAGGACCATATGCCGATTGCATGGATAACCCGGGTCGGCCATCAGCACGGAGTCGCCGCCGCCGACCAGGGCGGCCAGCACGAGCTGCAGCGCCCCCGATCCACCCGGGGTGACGAAGATCCGCCGTGGGTCCACCACCAGGCCATAGCGCTCGGCGTAATAGCCGGCGATGGCCTCGCGCAGCGCCGGCAACCCCGCCGCCGGGGTGTAGCCGAGGCGCCCGAGGTCGAGGGCGCGCCGTGCCGCCTCGATCACGGGTGCCGGTGTTGGGAAGTCCGGCTCGCCGATCTCCATGTGGATCACGTCGTGGCCGTCGGCCTCGAGGGCGCGTGCACGCGCGAGCATGCGCATCGCGTGGAACGGCGCGACGCGCAGCGCGCGCTGGCTGTGTCGGAACGGGAGCGCTGTCATCGGCCGATCAGGCACCGAAGACCCGATCGCGCAGCCGCCGCAGCAGCGCGACATCCACGCACTCGGCGCCACCCAGATCTCCTTGCAGCGCGGTTGCGGGCTCGCCCGGCTCGCCGAGTCGGTCGACGACGAGCGCGGCGCCATCGAACTCCTGCCCGGCCGTGTAGGAGCTCACGGTGACCAGCAGCGCATCGAGCCCGGCGCCTAGCGCCGAGCGCACGCCATTGTCCGAGTCTTCGACGGCGACACAGGCATCTGGGGGCAACCCCATCTGCCGCAGCACCAGCTCGAAGATGTCCGGCGCGGGCTTCTTCTCGGGCACGATATCACCGGCCGCGATGACCTCGAACCAATCCACGACAGCGGGCTCGTCCGCCGATCGCAGCAGCGCGGTGACGTTCTCGGGTGTGGTTGTCGTCGCGATCGCCAGGCGTATGCCCTGCTCGCGCGCCTCGCGCAGCAGGCGCATCACGCCGCTTCGCAACGGGATCGCCCCTTCCTGCATCATCCGCACATAGTGCGCCGTCTTGCGCCGATGCAGGTCGGCGATGAGCTCATCCAGCGGGCCCGGTGCGGCAAAATCGGGCCGGTGGCGGTCGAGGAAGTATCGGATCCGCTCCTTGCCGCCGGTCACGGCCAGCAGCTCGCCATAGAGCGGCACCGACCAATGCCAGTCCAGCCCGACCTCCACGAACGCGGCATTGAATGCGGGCCGGTGCCCGTCGCGCTCGGTGTCCGCCAGGGTGCCGTCCACGTCAAAGATGATGGCCTCGAGTCGCCCCATCGTGTGCAAGCCTCCGGTGCGCTGAAGAAAGTGCGCCCCGGAGCCTACCACAGGGCCATGGCCGGCCCGCCATTTTCGACGCCCTGCTGTCGATAAAACGTGGCCCGGTGCCGGGACCGCGCCGGGCCGAGGACATCGCCCGCGACACTACCGGATCGCCGCGCGGTGCGTGTCCGGTGGGACCCAGCGCCCTTTACCCATGCGGTGAACCGGCGGAAACCATGCTGGCGCGTCGATCATGAAGAGCGGCTTGCGTCACGCCCGTAGCGGTCGACTGCCATTTCTGAGACGATAACAAGTTGCCCCTCGCGCCCCCTTCTGGTAGAAAAGCGGGCTTTCCGCCCGCGGCCTCAATGTCGTACTGGCCCGGGGTGCAGGGGGAATCTCGTCCCGCTCACGGTGCCTCGTGCCGCCGGCGGTTCGTCGAAACGACCCATTGTCTTTGGGAGCACAACAATGGCCGAGGCAACAGTTCAAGGCGCAAAGGCGTTCGGATTCGAGCCCTACAATACCTCAAAGGGCGAGGATTACATGAGCCCCGACCAGGAGGAGCACTTTCGAGGGATCTTGCTCGCCTGGAAACGCAGCCTGATGGAGGAGGTCGACCGCACCGTCCATCACATGCAGGACGAGGCCACCAATTTTCCCGACCCGAACGACCGTGCCACGCAAGAGTCGGAGTTCAGCCTCGAGCTGCGCACGCGCGACCGTGAGCGCAAGCTGATCCGCAAGATCGACGAGGCGCTGACGCGGATCGATGAGCATGAATACGGGTATTGCGAGGCCTGCGGGGTCGACATCGGCATTCGCCGACTCGAGGCGCGTCCAACGGCGACCCTCTGTATCGACTGCAAGACCCTCGACGAGATCAGAGAGAAGCAGCGCGGCTGATCTTCGCCCCCAGCGCCACGCGTGCGGCCGCCGCCTCGACAAGGCGTCGATGGCGAGCCATATCGCGGGCGCTTCGCCCCATCCCCCTCCGGGCCACTGCACTTCGGCTCTCTCGTGGCGGCGGTGGCCAGCTTCGCCGACGCCCGGGCGGCCAACGGGGAATGGCTGGTGCGCATGGAGGACCTCGACCCTGGCAGGGAGGTCACCGGCGCGGCAGCCGGGATCCTGCGAACCCTGGAGGCGTTCGGTCTCGTCTGGGACGGCGACATCCTCTACCAACGTCGCCGAACGGCGGCCTACGCCGAGGCACTCGAGGCCCTTCGCCGAAATGGCCTGACCTATCCCTGCGGGTGCAGCCGCGGCGAGATCGCGGCCCGGGGGATGACCGGTCCAGAGGGCCCGATCTACCCGGGAACCTGCCGTTCGGGCCTCCCGCCAGGCAAACACCCGCGAAGCGAGCGCCTGCGCATCCACAATGGGATCGTCGGTTTCGACGATCGCATCCACGGCCGCATCGAGCAGGACATCGCGCGCGAGGTCGGTGACTTCGTTCTGCGGCGTGCCGATGGCGTACACGCCTACCAGCTCGCGGTGGTTGTCGACGACGCCGCGCTTGGGATCACCCAGGTCGTGCGCGGTGCCGACCTGCTGCTCTCCACCCCACGCCAGATCCTGCTACAGCGGACCCTTGGGCTGCCACGGCCCGCCTATGCCCATGTGCCACTGGTGATCGACGCGGCGGGCCGCAAGCTCTCGAAATCGTTGGCCGCCGCGCCAGTGCTGACACGCGACCCGCTGCCGGCGCTACGGCGCGCCTGGCGCTTTCTCGGGCAGCGCGAGCTGGAGCCCGAACCGGGATCCGTGGCCGAGTTCTGGCAGCGCGCCCTGCCCCTCTGGTCGCCGATCGCGATCCCGGCGATGCGCCGCATACCGATCCGTGCCCGGCAGGGTGCGGACGGGGTTGCGGGCGCCTCCAAGTGCGGGTAGAAAGTGGACTCTCGTGCAGCCCCGGTCCTCGCCTGCCTGCCCGGATGCCGAGCGGTCCATCACGGGGGACCCGCACCGCAACATTGACAGCCTGAGGTCGCGTCCAACTCACTGGTCATCGCACCGTAACCCCCCAGTCTATAAGCTCGTCCGAGGCCCAATCCCCGCGGAGAAACGCCAATGACTGAACCCACATCCACACCAACTCCCGTCCATGGCCCGCTCCAGCCCGAGGAGCTCGCGCGAATGCACGCCTACTGGCGCGCGTGCTGTTATCTCGCCGCGGGCATGATCTACCTGCGCGACAACCCGCTGCTCAAGGAGCCACTGCAAGAGCAGCACCTTAAGCATCGCCTCCTCGGCCACTGGGGCTCCAGCCCCGGCCTGTCGTTCATGTATGTGCACATCAACCGCCTCATCAACGCCCACCAGCAGGAGGCGATCTTCCTCGCCGGTCCCGGCCATGGCGCCCCCGGCGTGCTCGCCCCGGTCTATCTCGAGGGGACCTACTCGGAAATCTACCCGAACAAGAGCGAGGACGAGCACGGACTGCGCGCATTCTTCAAGCAGTTCTCGTTCCCGGGCGGCATCGGCTCACACTGCACACCGGAGACCCCGGGGTCGATCCATGAGGGCGGTGAGCTGGGCTACTCCATCTCCCATGCCTTCGGCGCCGCCTTCGACAATCCGGACCTGCTGGTCGCGGTCGCGGTCGGCGACGGCGAGGCGGAGACCGGGCCACTGGCGACCAGCTGGCACTCGTCGAAGTTCCTGAATCCGATCCGCGACGGTGCCGTGCTGCCGATCCTTCACCTGAACGGCTATAAGATCAACAACCCGACGCTGCTGTCGCGCATTCCCAAGGAGGAGCTCGAGTACCTGTTGCGCGGCTACGGCTGGACCCCGCACTTCGTCGAGGGCGACGAGCCGCTGGCGATGCACCAGAAAATGGCAGCGACCCTGGACAGCTGCTATGCCGAGATCAAGGCGTTTCAGGATCAGGCGCGCGCCTCCGGCCAGGCCAACCGCTGCCATTGGCCGATGATCGTTCTGCGCACCCCGAAGGGCTGGACTGGTCCGAAGGAGGTCGACGGCCACAAGGTCGAGGGCTTCTGGCGCGCGCACCAGGTGCCGCTGTCCGGCATGCACAACAACCAGCAACACTTGAAGCAGCTCGAAGACTGGATGAAGAGCTATCGGCCCGAGGAGCTGTTCGACGCCTCGGGCCGACTCAACGAGGACCTGCGCCGCCTGGCACCCAAGGGCACCCTGCGCATGAGCGCCAACCCGCACGCCAATGGCGGCCTGCTGCGCCGCGCCCTGCGCATGCCGGACTTCCGCGACTATGCCATCGCGGTGGACAAGCCCGGCAACATCCGGCACATGAATACCAAACCCGTGGGCGAGCTGCTGCGCGACGTCATGGCCCGGAATCTGGAAAACTTTCGCGTCTTCGGCCCGGACGAGAACAGCTCCAACAAGCTCGACGCCATCTACGAGGTATCCAAGAAGCTCTGGCTCTGCGACTACAGGCCGGAGGACGCGGACGGCGGCGAGCTCTCCCCGGACGGCCGGGTGCTGGAGATGCTCTCGGAGCACACGCTCGAGGGCTGGTACGAGGGCTATGTGCTGACCGGCCGCCATGGCTTCTTCGCCACCTACGAGGCGTTCGTGCACGTCATCGACAGCATGTACAACCAGCATGCCAAGTGGCTCGCAATCTGCGAGGACATCCCCTGGCGGGCCCGGATCTCCTCGCTCAATCTGCTGATCACCTCCACCGTCTGGCGGCAGGATCACAACGGCTTCACCCATCAGGATCCGGGCTTTCTGGATGTCGTCGTCAACAAGAACCCCGAGGTGACCCGCATCTATCTGCCGCCGGATGTCAACAGCCTGCTGTCCACGGTCAACCACTGTCTGCAAAGTCGCGACGACATCAACGTCATCGTCGCCGACAAACAGAACCATCTGCAGTACCTCGACATGGACGCGGCGATCAAGCATTGCACCAAGGGGCTCGGCATCTGGGAGTGGGCCAGTAACGATCAGGGCAGCGAGCCGGATGCGGTGCTGGTGGGCTGCGGCGACATCCCCACCAAGGAGGCGTTGGCCGCCACCGCGTTGCTGCGGGAGCATTTCGATGACATCCGGATTCGCTTCATCAACGTTGTCGATCTGTTCAAGATCCAGTCCGCCGGCGAGCATCCCCACGGTCTGAGCGACGCCGACTTCGACAGCCTGTTCACGAAGGACCGGCCGGTCATCTTCAACTTCCACGGCTATCCATGGCTGATCCATCGCCTGGCCTATCGCCGCACCAACCACCACAACCTGCACGTGCGCGGCTACAAGGAAAAGGGCAACATCAACACCCCGCTGGAACTGGCCATCCGCAACGAGATCGACCGCTTCACGCTGGCCATGGACGTGATCAAGCGCGTGCCGCGGCTCCAGGTGGCCGGCGCCCATGTGATGGAGCGTCTCAAGGATATGCAGATCGAGTGCCGCAACTACGCCTTCGAGAATGGCATCGACAAACCCGAGGTCGATGACTGGGTGTGGCCCTTCTGAACCCTCCTGCCCCCTGAACGGGCGCGCCCGGGGGCGGACGACCGGGAAACCTCACGCGAGCGGCCCCAGGCCCCGACGCGCCGAACCAGAAAAATCCGCGAACAAACCAGAACAAGACCAAGGAGAACCCATGGACCGGCTGCCCCCGCCAGACGCCCACGAGCACACCCGCACCGGCCTGTCGCAGGATGCCCTGAGGCAGGCCTATGTCGACAACCTGTTCTACATTCAGGGGCGCTTCCGCGAGGTCGCCACCCGCAATGACCTCTATCTGGCCGCCGCTCACACGGTGCGGGATCGGCTGCTGGAGCGATGGATCAAGTCCGCGCAGACCTTCAAAGGGCTCAATTCGCGCACGGTCTGCTACTTGTCGGCGGAGTTCCTGCTCGGGCCGCACCTGGCCAACAACATGATCAATCTCGGCATCACCGAGGTCGCGCGCGCGGCGGGCGAGGAGCTGGAGCTGGACTTCGAGGACATCCTCGACACGGAGGAGGAACCCGGTCTGGGCAACGGCGGGCTCGGACGACTCGCCGCCTGCTACATGGACTCGCTGGCGACGCTGCAGATCCCGGCCATTGGCTACGGTATCCGCTACGAGTTCGGTATCTTCGACCAGGTTATCGTCGACGGGTGGCAGGTCGAGAAGGGTGACACCTGGCTGCGCAACGGCAACCCCTGGGAGATACCGCGCCCGGAGCTCTCATTCCCGGTGGGATTTGGCGGACATACCGAGACCTACACCGACGACTCCGGCGAGAGCCGCACCCGATGGCGTCCGAACCTGTTGGTCAACGGCGTCGCCTACGACACCCCGATCCTCGGCTACGGCGTCAGCAACGTGAACCGGTTGCGGCTGTGGAAATCGGAGGCCCCGGAGTCTTTCGATTTTCAGGCATTCAACGTCGGCAACTACTATGGCGCCGTGCACGCCAAGATGGATGCCGAGACCATCTCCAAGGTCCTGTACCCCAACGATGAGCCCGAGTCCGGGAAGGCGCTGCGCCTCAAGCAGCAGTACTTCTTCGTCTCCTGCTCGCTGCAGGACATGATCCGACTGCAGCTCGGCATCGATGGGTCACTGGAGCGTTTTCAAGAGAAATTCGCCGTCCAGCTCAATGACACGCATCCCGCCCTGGCGGTAGCGGAGCTGATGCGCCTGTTGATCGACGAGCACCATATGCCCTGGGCCAAGGCCTGGGAAATTACCCACCAGACCTGCCACTTCACCAACCACACGCTCTTGCCCGAGGCACTGGAGACCTGGCCGGTCGAGCTGTTCGAACGCCTGTTGCCACGGCACCTGGAGATCATCTACGAGATCAATCGACGCTTCCTGGACGAGGTTCGGGTCCGCTTCCTCGCCAGCGACGGCCACGTTGCGCGCATGTCGCTGATCGACGAGAGTGGTGGCCGAAGAGTCCGCATGGCCAACCTGGCCGCGGTCGGCAGCAGCGCCATCAACGGCGTCGCCGCACTGCACAGTGAGCTGCTGAAGACCACGGTCATGCGTGACTTCCACGCGATGTGGCCGGAGCGTTTTCACAATGTCACCAACGGGGTCACGCCGCGCCGCTTCATCGTCGTCAGCAACCCGCGCCTGGCGGCCCTGATCACCGAGACCTGCGGCGGAGACCGCTGGATACGCGATCTGAGCTGCCTGCGCGAGCTGGAACCACACGCGGATGACCCTGCCCTCTACGAGCGCTGGCGCGAGGTAAAGACCGCGGCCAAGCGCGACCTGGCCAACTGGCTCGGCAAGCGCACCGGCTTCACACCCGACCCGGAGACCCTGTTCGATGTCCAGGCCAAACGCATTCACGAGTACAAGCGTCAGCACCTGAACCTGCTTCACATCATCGCACTCTACGAGCAGATCAAGCAGACCCCGAACATCGAGCTGACACCGCGCACCTTCATCTTCGGTGGCAAGGCCGCACCGGGCTACTTCATGGCCAAGCTCATCATCAAGCTGATCAATGCGGTCGGCGAGGTGATCAACCACGATCCACAGGTCAACGGCTATCTGCGGGTCGTCTTCATGCCCGACTTCAATGTCAAGAACGGACAGCGGCTCTACCCGGCCGCGGACCTGTCAGAGCAGATCTCCCTGGCCGGCAAGGAGGCGTCGGGCACCGGCAACATGAAGTTCTCGATGAACGGCGCACTGACCATCGGCACGCTCGACGGCGCCAACATCGAGATCCGTGATGAGGTCGGCCATGACAACTTCTTCCTGTTTGGTCTGACCGCCGAAGCGGTGCAGCAACGCCAGGCCGAGGGCTATCAGCCCTGGGACATCTACCAGGGCGACGGGGTGCTACGCTCGGTGATCGACCTGATCGATTCCGGCCTGTTCAGCCACGGCGACACGGAGCTGTTCCGGCCTCTGACGCAGAACCTGATCCATAGCGATCCATTCATGGTGCTCGCCGACTTCAACGCCTACACGCAATGCCAGCAGCAGGTGGACCATGCCTACCGTTCGGCGAAGCAGTGGGACCGGATGTCGATCCTGAATGTCGCGCGTATCGGGAAGTTCTCCTCGGATCGGGCGATCCGGGAATACGCGGAGAAGATCTGGCGGGTCAACCCGGTCCCGGTCACGTTATAGGGAAACCCGATGTCGCGCGCTTCCGGCGCGGGCCAGGGATGGTCCGGCAGTCCTGGTCGTCCACGGGAGCAGAAATAGGGCGAATCGGAAACCGCGTGTACGGGTCGCGAGCGGATCGGATTCCAGGAGGGCATCCGATCCGCGGTCCCCTCGCAACAGGCGTCCACCGCCAGGATCGACCCGCAATCCGGGCACCGCGACCCCCGGATTGCCCTGATCTCCCATGGATTGCAATCGGTCCGACCCCTGCCGCGGCCCATCCCTGGGGCTCAATCGGCGGCATGATGGTCGTCGTGGGGCGGCGCTTCCGGGCCCTCGCCGTTCCCGTGGGCAGCGGATGCACCGTGGATATGCAGATGTACGTGCTGATGGGTATGCGGATGAGTGTGCAATGTGCCCTCTTCCAGCCGCCCCTGGTCCAGGATCACCGCACGATTGGCCAGGGGCCCGAGGAAGCGGCGATCGTGGGAGACGATGACCATGGCCTGCTCCATCGCGGTGAGGTGGGCGACCAACCGCGCCTCGGTGGGCTCGTCGAGCCCATTTGTGGGCTCGTCGAGCAGCAGCACCGCGGGCCGCATCGCCAGCACCGTGGCCAGCGCGACGAGCCGTTTCTCACCCGATGAGAGCCGGTGCGTGACGCGCCCGGCAAATCCGTCCAACCCCAGCGTCGCGAGCGTCTGCTCCGCGATGGCACGGGCTCGCGTGGCCGAGTGGCCCTGGTTCAGGGGGCCAAAGGCGACGTCCTCCAGCACGGTTGGGCAGAACAGTTGATCGTCGGCGTCCTGAAACAGCAGGCCGACGCGCAAGCGCACGTCGCGAAAGTCCGCCTCGCGTCGCCGCGGCAGACCAAAGGCCAGGACCTCGCCAGCCGCGGGTCGCTTCAGGCCCACCAGCAGGTGCAGCAGCGTGGTTTTTCCCGCTCCGTTCGGTCCAACCAGCGCGACCCGGTCCCCGGCGTAGAGTCGGAAATCGACCGCGTGCAAGACCGTTCGATCCGCAAAGCCGAACGTCGCCTGCCGCAACTCCAGCAACGGCGGGCTCACGCGAGCCGGTCCAACAGCAACAGCCCACCCAGGCTCGCCGTGCATGCCGCGGCGAGCAGGCTGTCCAGGCGCCGCCAGCTCAGGGAATCGAGCAGATAGAGGCGCCCTTGGAATCCGCGGCAGCGCATCGCATCCACCAGCCGTTGCGAACGCCCGATGCCGCGCACCAGCAACATGCCGATCAGCCAGCCGAGGCTGTTCCAGGTATGGCGATCACTGTGGGGAACAAAGGCGCGGGCCCGCATCGCCTGACGCAGGCGTCGGTACTCGCGGTGCAGCAGATGGATCTGGCGGACCGTGAACAAGAGCAAGTGCACCAGCCGGTCCGGCACGCCAAGGCGGGCCAGCGCGTGCCCGATGGTCCCCGGGTCCAGGCTGCCGACGAGCACGAGCAGGGCGAGCACCACCGCGTTGGCCTTGAACAGGATCAGTGCCGCGTGGCGGACACCCTCCGCGCTCGCGGCAAGGGGTCCGAGCTCGACCAGGGCTTCGCCGGGCACGGTGAACGGCAGGGTCGACAGCAGGATGAGCATGAAGCCCTCCAGCGCCAGCAGGCGTTGGCCCAGCGCACGCCCGGTCAGCCCGGCAACCATCGCCAGCAGCATGGCCAGGGTGAACCCGGTGAGCACCGCCGGCATCCCCGTGAGAGAGACCACGCAGAGTGCGAAACCGCACGCGGCGACAATCCGCAGGCGCGGGTCGCACGCCTGCAGCCAACCGGCCTGCGATACCGCCGCAAACAGCCCCTCGGTCATCGACCCGCACCGTCGCGTCGCCGCCACCAGAGTGCGATCCCGGCGAGGCCAAAGATATACCCGAGCCCGCCGAGGATATCCTGCAGGCGCACCCGATCGCGCTCGGCGGCCAGCTCTTCTCGCAACGGACGCACCTGCCGGGCGACCGCCAACGCGATCGCGGCGCTCAAGGCCGGATCGACGACCGCGTCATGGGCGCACGGGTCAGGGCTCTCCGGGCGGCCGACCGCCCCATTGGTCCGCGTCGCGTTGGATTCCGGCTCGGTGTATGCGCCGTTCGGGCCGCGAGGACCAACGCCCGCGGCGGGCGGTGCGCCCTGAACCGGCAAAAAGCCCGGCGCGAGCTCATCGGCACCGATGCGCCATTCGACGCGGTGGCCATCCCCGGTCTCCGCCACCAGCAGGTAATCCATCGGTGACGGGGCAACCCAGTTGAAGCTGCCGTCCGCATCGGGTTGCAGATCCGCCACCAACCGATTCTCGGCGTCGAAGACGCGAATGCTGGCCCCCCGCGCACCGCCCCCGCCGGAGAAATAGGCCGAGCCTTCGACCCGGTTACCGTCGGCGAACGCGAACAGTTGCAGCTTGTGGGCGAGGACCGGGGCGGCCCCACCGGCCAGTGCCAGTGCCAAGAACATCCAGCCGGCGAACGAACGCGATCCGGTCATGGCGACGCGAGGCCAGGGCCAGTCCCGCCCGCCGGGCCCGAGATGGCCCCACGGATGCAGCACCCGACCAGTCCGCACGCCGACCCCTCGCCGCGGCGCGGAGGTTGGGAGCAGGGTTGGCCCGGCTGCCGCGGGGTGGATCCGGATACGCCCGGACGGTTAGGCTCGGTCATTGGCAACCCGCAGCAGGCTGGGCTCGACCCGGTGCAGAAAGGCCGTCACGCTGCCGCTGATCAGGGTCTCGACCAACAGCAGCGGCAGATAGGTCACCAGCAGCAGTTGCGCCGCCGGGACGAACACACGCCCACTCGCGCTGAGACTGACCGCTACCAGCAGCGCCGTGAGCGCCACCCCCAGGCCGCCCGCCGCCGCGCCCAGCCAGAACGCCCGCCGCGCCCCAGGCGCGCCCGGCGTTTCCGCGACGGACGCGAGCATCGGGCGCAGCAGCAATGCGCAGACGAGCGCGGGCAGCGCCATATTCGCGGTGTTCACCCCAAGCACAACGAGTCCACCGAATCCGAAGAACACCGCCTGCAGCAGCAGCGCGACAAACAGGGCCGGCACCGCGCTCCAACCAAGCAGCAACCCCATCAGACCGTTCAGCAGCAGATGCACACTGCCCACACCCACGGGGACACTGACCAGCGAGGAGACGAAGAACGCGGCCGAGAGTACCGCGGCCTGGGGCAGGTGCTCCTCATCGAGCCGGCGCAGCGACACGGCCAGCATCCCGACGCACAGCAGGGCGCCGGTCGCAAGCACCGGGGTAGACAACACGCCATCGGGGATATGGGCCATGAAGCGGGATCGGCTCGCGGGTCGAAATCATGCACCGGGTTGACAGGCCGGCCAGAGGCGCCGGGGAACCCTGCCGGGGGGCTGGTTGGGGCCGGATCGATCAGGGTGCCATGTCCCTGACCCGCACCCAGATCAACGCGCCCTCTTCCACGGGCACAGGCCCACCGTCGGGACCAGGCACCTTCGCCGGCGCCTCGAGCACCGCGGCAAACCCCCACCAGCCCGGGCGAGGCATCGCGTAGCTGAACACACCGTTGCCATCCGCCTTGATGACCTGGGTTTCCAGCGCGACAGTCGACCTGGGCGGGTCATCGGGGGTGGGTCGGGCCGCGGGACGATCGATGGAGCCATCGTTGCGCCACTCCACCTCCACCAGGGCAAAGGGTACGGGCTCGCCGTCGCGTCGAACGATACCGCGGAACAGATTACCGGTCCACAGCCCATAGGGACGCACGAGCGGTTCGATCTCCAGCGGCAGGCCGACCAGGCGGTCCCAGCCCTCGCCCGCCCCAAAGGCGTCCACGACCACCTTGGTGTATTGGACGATCATGCGCGCCTCGCCCGGGTCCCAATAGGGCGCGGGCTCGACAAAGAAGACGTAGTCGCCGGGTCGTTGTATCGGGTAGCGCGCGCGATACGCCCGCTTTCCGTCCCGCGTCACCGGCTCCAGCCCGGCGCGCAGATCCACCAGGCCGCGCGGACCAAGGACGCCAAAGCGCACCGGTTCCCCCATCGCCATCACGGGCCCCCGGGTCAACGGGTGCGTGAAGGTCAGATCCAGCGTCAGGCCCTCGGCGCCCCGGGCGGTGACCTGATCCGTCGACGGGATCAGTTCCTGGAAATGGGCCTGTGCGGCAGGCGCGATGGCCAGGGAAAACGCAAGACCAAAACGGATGCGCCGTAACAAACGTCCAGAGAATCCTGCCATAGCCGAACAACGAGGCTCGTTCTGCGAGACGAACCGACGGCCATTGAAAAAAACCACCGGGCGCACCGAAAAACCGCACCAGACCCAAAAAAATCGATGGATCCATTATAGACTGGAACCGACGAGCGCGGGTTGCGGCCGTCAAGGGACGGGTCGGATCGCCCCCCCCCGGCCGTGATGGCCTTGATCGGCGTCGTCCCAATCACCGGGCTGTCGGCGGGGGCGTTTGTCTTCCTCGGCGATCGCGACCGGGTCATCCGGCGGCGCGGCGGTTGCCCCCGCTGATGGCCGACTCCTGGCTGGCGGGGCGATCCGAGACGGGATCGGGAGCGACAACGAAACAAGAGCGAGGCAAGGGCATGGGCGTGCACTTCGTTGCGCCGATCATCGTGGCACTGACGACTCTCCTCGGACTGACAGGCTGCCAAACCCTGGTCCGGCAGTCCGAGCGCGGCCCCTGGACGACAATCCCATTGGGCAGCACGCTGACATTGAATCGGCCAATTCCCGTCTCGAAGGACCGCGCGCGGGTCTTCTTCGTCAACGGCCGGCTGCGCAACGTCGGTGCCAGTTTTCTACCTGCCTGCGCGTTGGAGGTGCGTACGATCTCCCGCGACGGTCCGCAAATCATCCAGGCGGGGCCGTTTCGCATCGTGCGCGTACAAGACCACTGGACCGAGGTCGTCCGGCGAGACGACCTGAGGACGATCCAGGTGCGGCTCGCGAGCCACGATCGCGGCGACGGGGGCCACGCCCTGATCCAGACTGGCTACCACTTCTGGTTGGAGAGCACGGCCAGCCCGGGCGTGATGCGCCTGACCTGTCTGGGGCTTCTCGCGGACCCCTGGGAGGCGTACCCTCCAACCATTCAAGAGATCCGCCACGCCTTGGGCCCGCTCGCCACCCTGGAGATCATCGAGCATGACTGAGTTTCTGAGCCTGTCACGCGCCGCGAGGCTGGCCGAGGTCAGTCGTGGCGAGCTGCAGCGGCGCATCCGCGGCGGCGAGATTCAGACCTTCGAGGGCCAGGTGGCCGTTGCCGATCTGCTTCGCGCCTACCCGCGTGTGAGCCTGGAAAAGACCGGGATACTCGAGCAGGTGGAGCGGATCAAGGCGGACGCGATACCCCGATCGCACGAGGGAGACACCGTGCTGCCCAGCGCGCAGGTACTGGTCTCCCGACTCAAGTCGCTCAGCAAGATGCTGGTGCAAAAAATCGCCACCGTCGACGCCCTCGACACCCTGCTCGACGACCTGCGATCGCGGCTGTCGGTGACGCCGATGTCCGACCCCGATGCCGCCGCGGGACTGGTCGCCCTGATCGACCAGCGCCGCACCGAGATCGCCGCCCTGCCCGCCGAGGACGGCCGTACCCAGCTCTATGCAAAGGACACCTTTCTGCGCATCATGGCAGCCAGCGTCAAGATCATCCCCAGCGGCCACGAGTTCTTCGTCGAGGGTACGGAATCGATTCTCGAGGCGGCGGTGCGTTCAGGGCTCCGGCTCAGCTACGGCTGCTCCAGCGGCAACTGCGGCGAGTGCAAGGCACGTGTCGTCTCCGGCGAGGTCTGGAGGATGAGCGAGCACGACTACGTGCTCAGCGAGCGCGAAAAGCAGATGGGCTACGTGCTCACTTGCAGCAACACGGCCGTGACCGACGTCGTGCTCGAGGCCGCGGAGGCACACTCCGTCAATGACCTTCCGCGGCAGGAGATCCGCGCCCAGGTGCGCAAGCTCGAGCCCCAGTCCGATGACCTGATCCTGCTACACGTGCAGACGCCGCGCACACACACGCTGCGCTTCATGGCCGGACAACGGGCGCGGCTGACACTGGAGGGCGGCGAGCACACCGAATTACCGATCGCCAGTTGCCCCTGCAACGGCCGCAATCTGCAGTTCTCGGTGCGCCGCGGTAGCGACGCCTTCAGTACGACCCTGTTCAGCGACGTGAGCACGCGACAGATGATCAACATCGTCGGTCCATTCGGCGACTTCATCCTGCACGAGGACTCGAACGACCCGGCGGTATTCATCGCGATCGACGATGGCATCGCGCCGATCAAGAGCCTGATCGAACATGCCATCTCGATCGATACGGCAGAGTCCTTTCACCTTTTCTGGAGCGCAAGCCAGCCCGAGGGTCACTATCATCAGCGTTGGTGCCGCGCGCTGAAGGAGACGCTCGACAATTTCGCCTTCGTGCCGCTGATCGACGCCGACGCCGGTGATATTCTGGCGATGTTGGGCTCGGATCTGCCAGAGCCAGCAAAGGCGCGCTTCTATGTGGCAGGCCCGACGACAAACGTGGAATCGGTAAGCCGTGGCCTGGACAGACTGGGTGTGGGCCGCGATCGGATCAGCGTCGAACCGCTTGGCTAGGTGTCGGATCCGCTCGCGAACCGAAGACGTGGCCTGCGATTCTCTCCCTGTTCAGTCACTTGGATGACTGAGCATACCGGGCCTTCCATGGCCCGGACGGGAAACGCCCTAGGCTGGCGTCTCCCTAGGCCGCTTGCTTCGACACCGCGCGGTTCTGTCGCGCGGGCAGGAAGACGGTGCCTTTACCAAATCGATTCACGGTGGCGTTGCGGACCCACGCCGGCGCGTCGTTGTAGAGCCGCACGAACGTGTAGCCGCAATCGCCACGCTCGATCGACGCAATCCAGCCGCAGAGCTCGTCATTATTGTGCACATCACCCTCCTACCGCTCCAGAAACCGTCCTTTGACGGACGCCTTATTGTTTGACCGGCACCAGACGTTCATCGTCCACCGCCGAACACTCCAAAACGAATCGAAACATTTATCCCCCTATCCCCTGAGCATTAGACAGATCGTGCTCGAATGCAAGTGGTCTGCACGCGAGGGGTGTTCCAAGGCGCGGACCTTCGTCCCCTGTCGATACCCGCGCATCTTCGCTCAAACTCGGCCCGCCGGGTACAGGCGGCGTCCTGGGAGGCGTTTGCATCCTGACGGCAGGCGCCTCACCCGGGCGCGGCGCCATGCCATTTTCCCGCCGCTTGCGATGCAAGCCAGGATGGCCCACCGGTCGCGGACAGAACGCCGCCGAGTCGAATGGGGGGCCTCGGGTCACGCCGATCGGGTCGGGGGCTGCCCCCGTCATAGCCGCACTCGGACGGCATCCCAGGGGAAAAACCGATCCCAGGGCCGCGGATGGGACACGGGATCGTCCGATCAGTATGCCCGTCTTCGCAGCGCCAATAGCGGTCAACCCCGGTTTCTAGGATGATAGAGCCAATTTCTTGCGAGGAAGGGACGGGGCGCCGAATCGGGGCCGGCGCATCACCGCGGGCGACTGTGGGTCCTTTTCAGCCCTGACGACCGAGCGGTAAGGGGGAGATTGAACATGGTCAGCAACAAGGGTCCGGATCACGATCAGGCGGCGGATATCGCGTCGTTTCTGCATCATCGCGACGATGCACCAGACGAGGACTTCGCGTCGCCGACCCCGGCGCCGGTGACGCGTGCCGAGGCTCAGGAAATGGAGCGCTCCATGCTCGCGCGCATCGCCACCATCGAGCACGATCATCGCCTCGGTGCCGCCGCGCTGCAGCAGACCCTGCAGAACCAGTACGCGGACCTGCGCAGACGGCTGCGGCGCCAGCGCTCGCTCCTGCTCACTGTCCTGACCATCGGCATCACGCTGTTCGCGGCGGCCCTGATCTGGATGTATGGGCAGCTGCAGGTGCTGCATCAGACCTCCACCGCCGAGACCGGCGCGCTCAGGGGCGAGATCGAGGGACTGTCCGGCATTGCCAGCCAGACGCAACGGGCCAATGTCCAGGTAGAGGGACTCGGCAAGCGGATTGCCACGCTGGATGCGCGCCTTCAACAAACGGCCACGGAGCTCACGCGGTATCGCGACTCCGCGGGACAGGAGACAGAGGCACGGCTGCGGGACATCGGGCGACGCATTCAGGCCCTCGCCGACGGGCAGGGGCGGCTGGCGCAAAACCTGGCCGCGGTGCAAGCGGCCCCTGCCGATCGCTCGTCTGGAGAATCGCCCGCATCAGCGCCCGAGTCGGCCGACCCGCTCGAGGCGGGGGGCGCCCCCACGACGCGACCTCCCCCACCCCCGGAACAGGGCTCGACGCGGGACGCGGCAAACGCGGCGAGCGCGGAGGCTGAGGCGGCGGAGGACGCCCACACGAGCTCCGACGGGAGCACGTCCCCCTCGACCGAGGCCGGGCCGCCCCAAGGTGCGGGCCCCGGCGTCAAGCTGGGCGCCGAGGCCGGCGAGGCGCGGCCTGACAGGGCCGCGGGTGGCGTGCCGGGCATCGGCACGTCGGGCGACGATGTGGTGGTCGGAGACCACCCCTTCGCGCTGCAACTCATCGGCGCCTACGACCAGAGCTCATTGCTCGACTTCGCCAGGGAGCATCCCTTCACGACACCGCTCTATATTGGCGACGAGGTCTATCGGGGGCGGACCTGGTTCGTTCTGATCCACAGCCTGTACCCAAGCCGGGCCGCCGCCGAGCGTGCGCTGACCGAGCCACCACCGGAGTTGGCGGGGCTCGATGTCTGGATCAGGGATCTTGCGCCCGAGACCAGACTACGACGGATGCCCCCGCCCGCGGCCGGCGACTGATCCGGCACGGGCGCCACATTCCCGGGACATCCTGCCGCATCGGCCCGTGGTTCCCCTCTCCGGCTGACTCAGTCCTGCGCGTTCGACACGCGCCGCGGCAAATCGACATCCTCTCCCGAGAAGACCAGCCGCATGTCCAGGTTTCCGAGCTTGCTCAGCACACTCGGGTCCTTGTCGACATCGAATACCCAGGATGCCCTGTTGCCCTCGACCGAGGTCGCATTCGACTCGATCACCCTGCCCGGCACGATCACGTTGGTCGCAATCCGCATCCCGGCGAAGATCGCCGCCATCTGCTGCATCATCGCGGGATCCATGTCGACACCCTCACCGCCAACCCCCGAACCGTCGGCGCCCGCCACTTGCGTGAGCACGTAGTTGCCATCGGCGTCCTCGGTGATGGACAGATCCGAGTCCTCGAACAGATCGGTGCGCCGCAACGCCTCCAAGTCGTCGAACCGGAGCGCGATCTGAATGTACTTCCATCCGTCGACGACCTCCGAGGACAACGAGACCAATTCGACGCCCTCCGGGTTGTCCTGCTCGAATCCCTTACGGACCCTCGCCTCGTCGAAGTCGAACGGACTGTCGTTCTCCTGCTCGACGCTGACATCCCCGCCCGTTCCTCCCATACTCTTCGACAACTGTTCCATCGCCTCGATCTGCGCGATGCTCTGCTCGGACATGCCGTAGCGCAGATCCAGCGTGCCGGATCCGTCCTTGGCGAGGGTCAGGGTCTGATCGATCTTCAGGCAGCCGGACAACATCGTTGCGAGGAGCGCGACCCCGATCCATGCCATCAATTGGTTCATCAACATACCCCCGGTCAGTTCTACAAACGGTTCCTGGCCTGCCACTCCGGCGAGATCGGCCCGCGGCCGACAGGCCGCGTTGCACCTTCCCCCGTCCTGCCGCGCAATGCAAGCCCGCGGGCACCCGCGCGCACCGTACAACGGCCACCCAGGTCGTGGCTCAGTCGGCTGAACCCTCATCGAGCCTGGTCAGGATCTCGGGCCCCGCGGCCAGGGTCTGATGCACTGGGCAGCGATCGGCGATCTGCAGCAGGCGCGCGCGCTCCTCCGCGCTCAGATCGCCCGTCAAAAGCAGCCGGCGGGTGATGCGCTCGATGCGGCGCTGCGCCCGGTCGCAGCCGGCGCAATCCTCGGCATAGACACGCTCGTGGCGCAGCCTCACCTCCACGTCGTCCAGCGCCAGACCCTTTTGATTGGCGTACATTCGCAAGGTCATCGACGTGCAGGCGCCCAACGCCATCAGGAGCAGATCATAGGGTGAAGGCCCGAGGTCCGTGCCACCCGCGGCGGCCGGCTCGTCGGCCAGGCACTGGTGGTGCTCACTGTAGAGTCCCCGCAGGAAACGCTCATCTCGTTCGGTCACCGCCACCTCGCCCGGACCCACGCGAGGCGCCGTGCCGGGGCTCGGCTCCGACGGGTGCTGGCGCAGGCCCAGATAACGGCTCGCCCACGCGACGATGGTCTCGGCGACATACTCCGCGTCGTCGCGATTGCTCAGCAGGTGGTCGGCGTCGTCCAATGAGATGAAGCTCTTCGGGTGCAGTGCCGCTCGATAGATCTTCGCCGCCTCGTCGATGGAGACGATCTCGTCCACCGGGGAGTGGAACACCAGCAACGCCCGCTTGAGGCGACGGATGTGGTCCGCGTCGACATAGTGCTGCAGGTCGTCGAGAAACTGCCGGCGGATGCGGAATTGGCGCCGACCGATGCGCACGTCGGCCTCCCCGTCGCGCTCCAGTTGCTCGGCCGAGCCGCTGAACAGATGCCGCAGATGCGATGCCGTCGCCGGCGCCCCGATAGTCACCACCGCTTCCACCGACGGCAACCGCGGCGCCGCGGCCAGCACCGCGGCGCCCCCCAGGCTGTGGCCGACCAATAACGACGGCGCCGCGAAAGACTGTTCGAGCCTCGCCGCGGCGGCCAGCAGGTCCTGCAGATTGGACGAGAAATTGGTGTTGGCGAAATCCCCGTCGCTGTTGCCCAGTCCGGTGAAATCGAACCGCAACACGGCGATCCCGCGCGCCGCCAGCGCGCGGCTGATACGCGAGGCCGCCGCGATATCCTTGCCGCAGGTAAAGCAGTGTGCGAACAGCGCATAGCGACGCGTCGGCACCTCCCCCGGCGGCGTCTCCAGCAGACCGGCGAGGGTATGCCCCTCGGCATTTGAAAATTCCAGCTTGATCCGGGCCATCCGGCAGGCACCCCCTGACGCAAATGGGTACTGTAACCCTCCGCGCCCGGCCAGTCGTGCCTATCCGCCCCGTCCGGACCGATCGGAATCGCCCGCGCGCGCCCCCGGCTACCAGCTCAATGTGGCGCCAGCAAGGAGCGCGTAGTCCTCCGCCACGCCATTGAGCCCCGCCTTGACCCCGAGGTCCAGATCCAGGCTCTCGGTCAGCGAGTAGATGGCCGCCGCGACGACAACCGCCGGGAATTGGCCGTTGTCCACGTCGACATTGGAGTCGGCAGATACATCCAATGCCCACTGAATTCGCGGGCCCATCTGGTAGACCACGGAGCTCGAGAGGTGCAACAGGTCCCGCCGCTCATCGAGTTGGTTCTCGTTTCTCAGATAGCCCACGTGGACGTTCCAGATCCACGCGCCAAGCTCCCAGGTCGACACGAGAAACACACTGGGCACCACGCGCCCGGTCCCCAGTCCCTCCCGAAAGTTGCCCGATGGGATCGTTACGCCCGGCTTCACGGCCACCTTCAACGAGTCGTTTTCCCACAGACGCCATTTCACTTCCAGCGAGACATCGGCCAACCCACGCGCGTGCTCGATCCCGTCTGCCGATAACTCCCGCGTGTCCAGATAGGGCGTGCCCAGGAGCAGATCGACATTCTCCCGCACGCCGTAGGACAGGGTCATGCGCGTCTCGTTGGTCCATCCGTGCGCGTCTGCCTGATCGAGCCGGGCGTGCTCGAAACCAAGCTCCAGCTGGGCGACGCCTGCACCCAGGGTGTAGGCATCCTCGGTGATCAGCGGGTGCGCGGCCCAAGCCGCCGGCGTGGAAAGTGCCGCCGCGGTGATCGACACCAACAAGGTGGGTGCGTACGCATGGAGCTGGCGGCTATCCACGAACAGGCCATTTCCGCTCAACCGGGTCAACCCGCCTCGCGCGGGCTGGGGCCAGACACAACGACCACCTCCTCGCACGCCGGGATACCAGGCCGCGGGTTCCCATGACAGGCTCAGCCCTGCCAACGATAGCGGAGCAGATACCACAACGCCTTGAGCCCATCGCGCCAGCCAATCTTCTTCCCCTCGTCAAAGGTTCGTCCGAAATAGCTGATTCCGACCTCGTAGATGCGCCATCGTCGCGCCAGCGCGACCTGGGCGCTGAACTGGATCTCGAAGCCGAAGTCATCGGCGCTGAGGCGAAGACGATCGAGCACCCCGCGCGTGAACATCTTGTAGCAGACCTCGATGTCCGTCAGCAGCTGATTGTAGAGCAGGTCGAACAGCGACGAGATGAACCGGTTCCCGAGGTAGTGGTGATAGAGCAAAGAGCGATGGGGCCGGCCAAAGAAGCGCGACCCATAGACGACATCCGCGACCCGGCGCTCGGCGATCAGCTCCCACATCTGCGCCCAATCCGTGGGGTCGTACTCGAGGTCCGCATCCTGGATGACCACGACGTCGCCACGCACCCGCGAGAATCCCGACCGCACCGCGGCACCCTTCCCCCGATTGACGGCATGGAGGACCAGCTCGACGGTCATCGCCGCATCGTGCGCGGCGTCACCGTCGGTAAGCTGCAGGACATCGTCCGCGCCCAACGCGACACCGGTCAGCGCCCGCGGCGTCTCCGAGAAGCGATCCTGGAGCCACTCGCGCGTGCCGTCGCGGGAACAGTCGTCGACGATGATGAGCTGCTTGGGCACACCGGGCAGAGCGGCGAAGACGAGCGGAAGGATCCGATGGATCGTCTCACGCTCGTTGTAGGCGGGCATCACGATGGAGAGTTTCATGACCGCCGGATTGTACGCCCATCCAAGCGGCCTGTTTCGAGCAGGTATCAACAGATCGCAGTCACCCCCGGCGAGCGGGCCTTGCCTGTTTCGGCGAGGATTCGAACGCCGCGGGGGCACTGACCGAGTCCATCCATGGGCCACATCGGCTTGCAGTCAGGCGAGGCCGATCTTCCGGCGATCCCATTCAAAGCCGGCGCGTCAAACGCCTAGAACCGGCGTTTCCCTAACTGACCGTTACCTCCGTCGAGGCCTCGTTACCCACATTGTCCTTCCAACTCAATCTGATTACGTCGCCTGGGTTGGTCTGCCGGATCGTGAACGACAGATACGGATTCTGGGCGACGCCCGCGCTCCAGTCGCCGCTGAGGACGGTCTCACCGTTGAGCTGCGCCACCACCTCCTGGATGAAGCGACCGGACACGGGTCGCCCCGTCGCCGGATCCTTCCGTGGCGGCGTCATGGGATGGGTCATGAGCGCGCGGAACACCAGCCCGTCGTCCGTCTTCTTGATTCTGGTTAGAATCCTGTCGGAGATCGCGCCGGTGTCCGGGCCCGGTTCTGCCTCCGGATCGCCACAGCCGCTGATGCTGATTTCGATGTTCTTGGTGGCTCGGTGGACCGCGCCATCGGCCTTGACCAGGGCGTGGAGGTCACCCGACTCGGCCAGACGCACGCGGGTCGCAACATAGGGCTGCAACCGCGGATCCAGCCGGTAGTAGGCGATGACCGGGTTCGGGTTCTTGTCGGCGACGATGGCGATCGATTCGACGTTGTCCAGGGTCGCCTTCACCGACACGGGCACCAAGTCCGCGACCTCGACCATGCCAGGCACGTCCAGCACCACGGCCGGGTCGAGCGGGGCCTCGCCGACACCCATGACCGCGTTGATCGCATCGGCGGGGGTCGGGGCAAAGAAGGTCTCTGGCGGAAGCGACGCCCAGCCCCGGACTGGCGCGAACATCCCCGTGCCAAACCCCGTCGAAACCACCGCGCCGCCAACGACCGCGCGAACCACACTTCTACGTGTCATGTTCATCGTGATCTCCCTTGTGGTTGAATTGGTGAGCCTTGTGGAAACGCACCGTTGGTGGCTCCGTGATTCCCCAATGGTTATTATTGACATCGCGCTGGATATCTAAATACTTTAGTCTGGAATACGTGTTTAGCAAGACCGGGACCGCCCGTGGCGACTCGCCCGGCCTGTCGCCGGGATGATCCTGGAAACGGCAGTTGGACGGTTCCCGGGGTGCGTTCCACGGGGGCCGTCGCACCGTTCACCGGCTCCATCCCTGGGCCAAGGCCCGTTTTCGCGCCTCAGGGTCCAACACCCTGGCGCAGCTCTCCCAGTCCACCTTCTCGATCCGGTGATAGCGAAGCTCGAATGGATGCTTCCGCGGGACTGCGTCGATTGTCTGTCTGGCCCGGTCGATTTCGCCGAGGGCGACGTCGATCCACACATCCTCCAAGATATCCGGGATCTGGCCGAACAGGGCAGCGATGTTCTCTAGGCGCTGGGAGAGCAGCGCATGGACACGATCCTCGACCGAGCCCGCATAGCGCAAATTGTGGATGTCCACCGTGTCGCGGAGCTGACCGATGCGTTGGATGCGACCCTTGCGTTGTTCCAGCCGCGATGGATTCCATGGCAGGTCCAGATTGATCAGGGTTCCAAGACGCTGCAGGTTCAGTCCCTCCGAGGCGGCGTCGGTACCGATCAGTACGCGGATTTCGCCCGTGCGCACGCGCTCCTTCAGTCTATCGCGCGCAATCCGGGTAAAGACGCCGTTGTGCATCAGCCCCGAGCGCTGGACTCCCGCGTAGATTCCGATCTCCTCCTCGGGCATCTCGGCGGTGAGTTGCTCAGCGAGCCAGAAGACCGAGTCGAAATATTGGCTGAAGATGATGCAGCCCAACCCCCGCCAGCCGCGGTCGAGCAGCTGCTCGCGCACAATCTGATACTTCGGGTCGCGCTCCTGGTTCGCCTCCAGGGCCTTGAGAAACCGCTGCAAGAGCGTGCGTTCCTCGCTGGTCAGCGTGCGGAGTTGGCTCAGGGACTGTTCATCGTCTTCCTCGTCGTCGAGGTCCGTCCACTCGGCGAGCATCTTCTCCACCGTCTTGCGTCCCGCCTCGATGGTGCTGCCGACCCGGCGTAGCAGAAGCGTCCGAAAGAAGCCGGCCTTCGCCCGCTCCGCGAGTAGGCGGCAGAACTCCTCGGCGAGGCGGTAGGCATCCTCCAGAAACGGCGGTAGGACGATGGCGTCCTCATCACGCTCGCCGTGCAGGCGAACCTCGACCGGCTTCAGGAACGGCTCGCCGGTCTCCGGATCGATGGTGGTTTCCAGGTACTCGCGCGTGCGCAACACGATGTGGCGGATGAATGGATTGGACTGCTCGACGAATCGCGGAAAGGCCCGGCGGATTCTGGCCCGGTCGGGCGGCCCCAGCCGGTCGAAGCTGCCGCCCGGAGCGACAGCCTGGTCGTCGCGCATTCTCAGCGAGCGGCGCAGCGCACTGTAGTCCGGACCCTCAGACGCCGGCGGCAACGGGTTGCGCATCCAGCCCCAGAGGTCGATCTCCTCACTCGGCGGCTCTGCCGCACCGAGCAACAGCCCAAGGGCGTGACGCGGTCGTCGCCATTGGCTACCGTGCCCCCCGAGCACCGCGTCGGAGCCTCTTGCCAAGGCATCCAACAGGTCCCACGCCTCAATGGGGTGCATCTGTACGGGCGTGGCGGTGGCCAGCAGCAGGCTGCGCGTGCGGGGCGAAATGTCCCAGAGAAAGCGCAGCAGATTGTTTGGCTCGGCAGGGTCGTATTCCTTGCCGGGGCTCAGATTACGGCGCCGGGCGCGATGCGCCTCGTCGAGAATCACACACTCGTAGGCGGCATTGGCCAACCAGTCCTTAATCTCGGAACCGGCAATGATCAGGCCCGTCGACACAATGCCGACGCGCCGCGGGCACTTGCGGATCGATTCGGGGCCAGCGCTCGGGTGCTCGATCCCGTTCTCGTCCACCCAGTGCTTGCCGTTCCAGACCGCGGAGGGCATGTCGAGCAAGGTCTGCAGCTCGCTCTGCCATTGCCAGATCAGTACCTTGGGGGCCAGCACCAGAACCGGCTTGTCGCCCGACAGCGCCATCAACTGCGCCGCCATCGCAAGCTGAATGGTCTTGCCCAATCCGACCTGGTCGGCAAGCACGAGGCGTGCGCCGTGCGGACCCAGGTGCGCATCGAAGGCCAGTTTGACGAAATGCTTCTGGTGCTCCCAGAGGCCCGCCTCCTTGCGGTAGACGGGCGCCTCGACAATGGGTGCCGCGGGCTCGGGGTGCTGCCGCCAGTCGCCAAGGTCATGAATGACGCTGCGGGCCGCGAGCCGCTTGATGTCCTGCACAACGGCGTCGGACAATTCCACCGCGAATGGCGAATGCCACAGCGCGTCGAACTCCTGTTGCACCCAGCGGACGGCGTCTTCCGAGTCATCCTCCCACAGCAGCTCGTAATTGAGTCTCCAGGCGGTGAGCGACTCATTGACGCTGCCGAGGAACGCGGTACGGCGCCCATCGGCCAGCGTGATGACCCCGGCCTTGCCGTGGATCAGGCCAAACAGCTCGTCCGGCATGACCTTGACCTGGAGCTTGCCGCTGGCAAGGAAGTCGTAGAGTCGATGGAAGCGGGGCCTTGCCGCGTCCGGCAACTTCTCAGGCTCCGAGTCGCACCACTCTCGGCGCATCGCGGCTTGCGCGGCCCTTTTTGCCGTCTCGACATCCCTGGTATCGATGACGGAGTTGCAGACGAGTCGGACCGTGCCCGTGACAGACTCCAACTCCTCGCCCGCGACTTCGAGGATGGACGACGAAAAGAATCCGGCGATACGGTCGTAGGCTTGGGCGCCTCGAAGGCGTGCGGTGAGGAAGCTATGGTCGAGGCGCCGGTGGCGAGACGAGAAGCGGTGGATCATCTGCCGCCCAAGGATTCAACCACCGTCTTGGGACGATAGCTCGACGAGCACCTCTCCGTTGCGCAGAGCACGCTCGATGTGAGGCAACAGCGCGGCGAACCACGAGGGCAACGCGCGGCGGGAAGTATTGCCAATCCGCACCCAAATCAAGGCCGGGCCTTCGGCGCGCAGCGTCCGCAGGTGCACGAAGTCTTCATCCTTGGAGACGATAATTGCTCCTAACCGTTGCGCCAGTTCCCAAACCGCCCGATCAGAGGACCCCAGCGCCCCGTGATCCAGGAGATGCGATGCCTCGTGTCCCTGCTCCGCGAGCCAGCGTGCCAGGGCGGGCGGCAACTGTGCATCGATCAGGAATCGCATCTTCAAGCCACACGAAGGACAGGATGGTCAAGCTGATGTGCCGCGAACTCGAGTGCGGCGCTGATATCCTCCGCGGCCAGGTAAGGGTAGTCTTCCAAGATCTCCTCGTTGGACGCCCCCGCGGACAGCATTTCCAGGATGTCGGAGACGCGTATGCGTAGCCCACGGATGCAAGGCCTTCCGCCACAGACATGCGGATCGATTGTGATTCTCGGGTATTTGTCCATTGCTTGACCTCAGGCAAAATTCATTCGATTGTTCATCCCGCCGTTCGTCGCCTTGCGGGTGATGCGAGCGGCGGCTGATGACAGGGATTAAACATGGTCGTTCTCGAGCGCGCCTGCCAGCAGCCGCGCGGCCTCGGCGTCGGTAGCCCAATGCGCCATCGGCAGCTGGCCGATAAAGCGCAGCATCCCGGCCAGGTTCTCGCGCTGCGCCCAATAGTCGGCGATCTCGCTCTTGAGGTAGGTGAGGCCGAGCTTGGTGTCGTCCTGGTCCGCGGTCTGGTAGATGGCGAAGAGGGCGTGCCGTAGCAGCGATGAGCCGAAGCCGTCGGTGCCCCACTCCCGGCGCTTGAACTCGGTGGCGGTCTTCAGGCGCGTCTGGTTGGCCTTGCCGCTTTGGAGCATGAACCGGTAGTCGCGCACGCCGAAACCGCGGGCGAATTCCTGGAAGACGCCGCTGCGGTAGTCGCCGTGGGACTCCACCTCCAGGCACTTCAGATACAGCTTCTCCTCTGGCGACAGGCGCTTCCAGAGCTGTGCGTCCAGTCCGGTCGGGACCAGGAAGTTGCTCGCGGTCTTCACCGCGTCCTCGATGATGCGCTCGATGGGGGACTCCCCGCCGCGTTTGCGCTCGCGGGAGAGCTCGTAGGCAACGTCGATGTCCTCGATGCCCTGGTACTGGGTCAGCACCCGCAGCGCCGCGGCGTAGGCGGCGAGCTGATAGTCGGCGTCGGAGAAGTTGGGGTCTTCCTGATCATCCAGCGCGAGCATGGACTTGAGCTGCTCCTCGACCTCGATCTCGACCTGGGGGACGATCTCGTCGAGGAAGGCGACGTCCTCCGAGGTCTGCTTGCGCAGCACCATGAGCACGGTGCCCTGGACGTAGTTGCCCTCCTTCAGCGCAGACTCCGTCTCGGTGGCGATGGTCCAGGCCGCCGTCACGCGCAGCCCCGCGGCCCAGAGGATGAGCGCCAGATCGGCCCAGACCCCGGCGTCCTGGTGGGTGAACATGACGATCTGAAGCCCGTTGTCGGGCATGTGGACGGCGAGGTTGCGATAGGCGTCGACCATGCCTTCGCGGAATTCCTTGCCGGAGCCGCGGATGGCCAGCGCCCGTTTGCTGTCGGCGTACCACGCGGGAAAGAGCCTGGGCAGGTGCTTCTCGTACCAGGCCAGGAAGAACTCGGAGAGCTCGTGGTAGTTGATGGCGTCGGCGTAGGGTGGGTCCGTAACCCAAAGATCCATTGGTGTTTCTATCAATCGCGCATCTGCACTAAGAACAATGCTGTCGGGTGTTACTTCATAATTTGGTAATTCTCGGCAGAAAAGGTTTTCTAACTGGTAAAGGCTTTTCGTTCCAAAGTTGTAGAAGGTATTAAGGGCCTGATTATAGAACGACTGCGCAACAGAGCCGATTCCGCCGCCGCTCTTGAGATTTGGTATCCATTGCGATATCCGCGAGTTCCAGTTGCAGCAACTCCCGACAGCCAGAAGCCCTGCGCTCTGAGCCTGCACATTATCAACAGAGGATTCCCGCAAAGCTTTCATTAACAAACCGTATATTAATAATTGGCGAGGAGTAAAGAGGTGGTGCCAATGCGTCCATCCGCGGGTCCGGATCGGCTCGTCGGTCTTGTCGCCGGGCTCGATGCGCCGGCTCGGGATATAGCCCTTCGCCTGCCAATCGGTGAAGCGCTCACGTAGAAGCGCCAGCACCCGCGCCTCGCGCTCGAGGTCGCTCTCGTCCGGAGCGCGGTAGTAGCGCTTGCGTTTTACCTTTCCGTCGCCGTCGATCCAGGTGCGCACCCAGCGGATGCAGTAGAGACG
>JAXGTD010000030.1:0-34390 GCA_040775095.1 Chromatiaceae bacterium
GCCCGCAAGCGGGCTCCTACGCCGATGGGTGTCGGCGGCCCGTAGGAGCCCGCTTGCGGGCGACACCCCGGCGTTCCAGAGGCGGTTTGGCAACCGACACACTGCCCCAAGGCGGCTGCGACTTTGTCGGGATACCTCCGGGACTGTACAACATTTCGAGGGCCTCATCAGCGCCTGGCTCAGACCAACCTCAGATAACGCGCGGCGATCGCGCGCCAGTCGAGCGGCGCGACGAAGGCCCGCGCCGCGCTACCCAGGCGCGCGCGGCGTCCTGGATCGGCGAGCAGCCCGGCGACCGTCCGTGCAAAGGCGTCGGGGTCATCGGCGATGCAGGCATGCACGCCCGGTTCGATGGGTATGCCCTCGGCGCCCTTAGCGGTGCTCACCACCGCGAGACCGGCGGCGAAGTAGTCCAGGATCTTCATGCGCGTGCCACCGCCCCGTTGCAGCGGTACCACCGCGAGGTCGACGGCCTTGAGATAGGGCGCGACCGTCTCGACCGGGCCGGTGAAGATCAGTTGTGGGTGCAGGCGCTGCTCGGGCGGATGGGCGCCGAGGGCAAGCACCGTGACCCGAACCCCGAGGCGCTCCAGGCGAGGCAGGATCTCGGTCGCCATGACCTGCATCGCCTCCAGGTTCGGGGGGTAGAGATAGATCCCGTGGAAGACCAGGATCGCGCGCTCCCGGGGGATGCCGTAGATGGCGTGCAGATCCAGCGGCTCGGCCCGGTCGAATTGCTCCAGATCGACCCCGTGCGGGATGACGTGCAGTCGCTCGGGATCAACGCCATCGCTGAGCAGGCGTTGGCGGTCGGCCTCCGAGACGACGATCACCGCATCCGAGCGATTGCAGCACGCGAGCTCGACCGTTTTAAGCAGTTGTCGACCCTGGGCCGACAGGTTGGGTACCTGCTCCACGAGACGTTGGTATTCGACGTTGTGCTCGACCAGCAGCGCACGTCCGCCGAGGAGGTCGCGCGCCCACACGCTCGCCCGGGCGTAGGCCGGGAACTCGGCCTGATAGGTTCGCGCCCCGCTCTTCAGCGCAATATACAGGGCGCGCGGGATGAAGCTCCAATCGCGAACCGGATCGTAGAGGAAGGCGTCGCTGGCGGGGATGCCGGCGCCGATCAGCGCCTCGCGGACGCGCGCCTGGTTGGGTCCGAGCCGCCTTAGCCACGCGGGATAGCGGCGGGGGCGGAAGATGCCATTGCGCACCTCATGGTAGGTCCCGCGGTCATCGCTCAGGAGATAGACCGCGCTGACCGCGTACGATAGCCCCCAGGCGGTACGCTCGATCTTGACCGCCGCGCCATGGTTGGCCGGCCGGATGTCGGCGCGCGAGACGAGGATCAGGGCATCGGTCCGATAGATCCGCCCGAGGGTGCGGACAAGGGGGAAGAGCACTCGCCCGAGGAGGATCCCGCTCCAACCGGACTTGTGCCCGGCCGCGGGCGCCGATCCCCGATCCGCATCGGCGTCCATTGCTAGCGCCCGCGCACCGGCGCCCTGCCAATCGGCATGGCGCGAGCGGATGGGAAGGCCGGATCGTGTTGATCCCGCAATTGGCTAAGTCCCTTCCAACGCGAGCGCGACCCGCGCAAGCGTCGCCGCTGTCTCGGACCACAAAGGCCGCCGGTAGGCACGCGCAATGTCATCGGCAAGCCGCTGTCGGTGGGCGGCATCGAGCCAAAGGCGCTCGATGGCCCGCACCCAGCCAGGGAGATCCCAGGGATCGACATACTCCACGAGGTCGGAACCCACCTCGCGAAGTGAGCCACGGTCCGAGCACAGCACCGGCTTGCCCAACGCGAGGGCCTCGGCGACGGGCAGCCCCCATCCCTCATAGAGCGAGGGGAAGACACAAAACAGCGCATTCTGATACAGCGCGCGCAGCTCCGGGTCCGAGACGGCGTGCAACAGCAGGATCCGGCCCTGGACGCGGGGGTCTGTTGCGATGTCGCGCAGCAGATCATCGATGCCCCATCCGCGCGATCCGACAAACACCAGCGTCGGGAGCGCCGCGGGCTCATACCTCTCGGCCAGCCGGTGGAAGGCGCGGTAGAGCACCTCGTGGTTCTTGCGCCGCTCGATGGTTGAGACAAATAGCACATAGGGCCCTTCAACGAGTGCCGAGACCGGCGATGAGATATCGATCCCACCCGCGCCGGGCAAGGTGCAGCCCAGGCGGATGGTAAAGAGATCCGGCAGCGCTTCGCCCATGCCCGAGAGCGCGGTGCCAAGGTCGCGCAGGGAGACCTCCGAGACGCAGGCGATGGCGTCGCAGGACCGGGCCAACTGCCTGAGGTACCCGGGAAACAGATCCACCACGTAGGGCAAGCACAGCTGAGGATACTTGATCGGAATCACATCGTGGCAGCATCCGACGATGTGTATCCCGGCGGTCTGCTTGAGCTCGTGCAGGACGGGCATGAAGCCATACTCCCACTCCGATCCGAGCGTGAGCAGGACATCCCCGCGTGCGAAGCAGCCGGCGGACACCGGCCGCGCGTCGGCAACGACCGTGCCGCGGCGCGCCACCCGGTCCCACAGGAGCGATCGCGCATACCGAGCGGCGCCGTTGCGCAGGGTCGTGCCCCGACGCCACAGGCGGGCCAGTGTGCCATGGCCGCGCAACACGGCGGGCGCACCCCCCCGTAACCGGGACCCGGAAACGGGCGTCGCCGGCGCGGAGCCGACGGCGGAGGAACCCAGCGCCGAAGGCGCCCCACCAAGGCGCTGGCCCTGGAGTCGATCCAGCAGCGCACGCCACGGCAGCTCGGTGAATGCCTTCTGCCGCGGATCCCAGGTACAGAACCGCAACCGACTTGGGCCAAGCCGATCCAACAACCCGTGCGCGATATTCGACTCGACCCGCACGATACCGCACGGGACGCCAGACCAGGCCATGGATGTGGTCACGTTCACCCAAGTCGTCATGGCCAATCACCAACACACAAGGCCACCAACGGTGGAGCGGCCGAACGGACTGTCCGTTTGCGCTCGCTCCTGTCGTCCTCATCCCGCGGCCTCGGTGTCCCGCGATCGCAACAGGAATCGCTTGGTCCGCGCGCGGGGCGGGCAGCCGACTCGCGGAGCGCGCGCGCACCCGAGCGCCCCTCGTCAGCCGACGATCCGTCCTGTTCGTCATCCGGGCAGCGGCGCACCACGCCGTTGTCTGCGCAAGCGCGCGGAGAACCATCCCCGTGAACGGGTGGCGAGCTCAGGCAGCGCCGCGCCACCCAGGCTCGCGAGCAATCTCGCGACAGACGCGCAACCGGGCCGGCATGAGGCTCGTCACGGGACCGGACGCGGGTGATCAGACCGCCCCGCCTCGCTGCATGTGGTCACGAAAGAATGTGTCGAGCTCGACGCCATACTTCCGGTGACCGCGAAGAAAGTGCTCCCAAAATCCCGGCGTACTTTCCCAGTGCCCTTCCGCGCTGAAGAGGTGCTTGTAGCGATCCGGGTGCTTTTTGAACAAGAGCGCATCCTTCTCGAAGAAACTGGCCCGTTTGGCGGCCGACTCCCTCTCCAGGGACACCGGATGCGGGGGATGAAAGACAACGACGTCTTCCGCAAACGGGATGTCTCCCAGCTCGAGTGCACGCCAGCCCAGATCCGTGTCCTCACGGAAGTGCGGTCTGTCGAACGCGATATCGAAACCGTCCAGCGCATAGAAGCTCTCGCGCAGGATGAACAGATTCGCGGTCATGAATCCCATCCCCCGAAAGCCATCGTTGGAGACGCTTCGGTAGGCGGGATTATCGCGCTCGGAGGACAGGATCAGGCCCTCCACGCCGACCACTTTCGGATCCGCGAAATAGGGCTTCGCGTGGGCAAGCCAATCGGCGTTTGGCAAGCAATCGTCGTCGACGAACGCGATCACGGTACCGCGCGCGAAATACGCGCCCTTGTTTCGGGCACTGACCGCGCCACGTACGTCGCTCTGGAAATAGCGCAGGCACAGATCCCAGTCCCGGTCGCGGTCCGGCCAGGGCTCGTCGCTCTGGTCGACGACGATGATCTCGCTGTCGCGCAATGTCTGACGCTCCAGGCACTCCATCAGCGCCGTGAGATGCGTCGGACGCTCAAACGTCGGGATTACCACGGAGAAAAAGGGGGCAGACTGGCGATTCAGCGCGTGTCCGACGAGCAGATGCCCCAGGTCATTGGAGATCCGGCTCCAGGCGTAAGCCTCGAGCGCCTCGGTTCTCGCGGCTGCCGTCAGCTGTTTGCGGACGGACGCGTCATCTCGCAGGCGCCGGATCGCGGCCGGCATCTCTTCGGGCGGGACCTCGACATAGGGACTCGGCTGGACCGGGCGCAGACCGCGCGCACCCACGGGGGTCGTGACGATGGGCAGCCCTGCCGCCATGAACTCGAGCAGCTTGATATTGGTACCGGACCCCGAGAACATCGGGTTGACCGCAAGATCCACCGCTTGCAGATACAGATACTTGTCGTCTTCCGACAACTGTCCGGTCACGCGGACATTGCCGGGGATCGGGCCCTCTTCCCGCAGTCCGACGCCCACGCCGCCCGCGATCACAAAGGTCACGTCCGGTACCGCCGGCGCCAGCCGGTCGATGATGTGCTCGGCCGCCTCGACGTTGGGCCGATAAGCGCTGCCCAGGAAGAGCGCCACGCTCGCATCCGTCAGTCCCAGCGCCGAGCGCGCACGCTGCTTTTCGTCGACGGTGCTTGGGGCGATGCGCGACGTGAAGACGCCGTTTGGCACCACCCAGATCTTTGCAAACGGGATGTCGTAGAGGCGATGAAAGCGCTCCCGGTCGCCATGTGAGCACGCCAGCACGATGTCCGCCTCACGACAGAGTCGCGCCTCCAGCTCCACGACCTCGCGGCTCAGCTCGGAGCCCGATCCGACGCCCTCGTCCAGCAGCGTATAGCGCAGATAGCCCTCGACGTTGTGCGAGTCGTAGACAAGCAGTTGGGTATCACGGGCGATGAGCTCGCGAAGCTGCGGATAGATCCACGGATGGGAGAACACGACGACGTCGGCCCCCTGCAGCTGCGCCGCCGCGCTCGCGTGATACTCCGGCGATAGGTGGGCGAAGCGCGCAAAGGCCGAGTCGATGACCACCTTGCCGTCCAGGGCGGCGGACAGTTCCCGCGCGGCCCGATGGTGGGCATCGCTGAGCGGCACGTCGATCTCGCGCAGCGTCGGGCTGAGCATATGATCGCGGTACGGCTCGCCTGGCCAGTCATAGGTGCCAACGTAGGTGGTCGCGACCCCCAACTCGTGGTAGAGGCCCAGAAGGCGCAACCGGCCCCCACCCACAGGGGGATCGATGGGCTGCATGTCGAAGACCGCGACCCGGACGTCGCCCGCCCGTTGCGAGAGCTCGCCCGCGGGCACCTGGCGTTTGGGTTTGGGTAGACCCCGCGCGAGCTCGCCGATCAGGGTCTCCGCGACCGACGCCCAACTGATGTTGCCGAGCCAGTCCTGCCCGGTCTCCCCCATCCGCATCGCCAGTGTCGGGTCGTTGGCAAGTCGGTCGATGCTGGCGGCGATTGCCTCGGGACGGGGCTCACAGACGAAACCCGAGCGCTCGTGCTCGACGATGCGCGCCGGCTCGCCGGAGTCGGCGCAGGTGATCACCGGCTTGGCGCACTGAAACGCCTCCAGGGTCACCAGCCCAAAGTCCTCCCGCAACGGCACGAACGCGACCGCCAGCGCATCGGCGTAGAGGTTCAGCAACGCCTCGTCGGACACGCGCCCGACAAAACGGATGCGCGCATCGTCGGCGGCCAATGCCCTGAAGGATGCCTCATCCTCCCCCGTACCCGAGATCACCAACTCGACGTCCGACTCGACGAGCTTCATCGCCGAGATGACCAGGTCGACGCGCTTCCAGCGATGCAGACGCCCGGGCAGGAAGATGTAGCGGTACTCGCCCCGACGGGCACCCCCAAGCGTGGAGGCCTGGTACAGCACCCTGGATTCGATCCCGTTGAAATCCAGAAGCCTCTGACTCACCTCATGGCTGATCGTGAAGACCGCGCGCGTGGCAGGCGGCTGCAGCGCCCGCGTATCCAAGGCCTGTATAAAGTGGCGCTGGGCGAGAAGCTCGTCGGTCGGGTTCGGAAACTCCTCGTCGAACATGTCGTAGAAGGGGCGCATCGTGTGCTGCAGGTAGCACAGATGGTTGGGGTGCTGCACCACATACGCGGGGGCCTTGGTGGAGATCACCGCATCGTAGGCGCCGAGATCAAGGTCGAAAAAGCGCAGGTAGGACTCCTGGACGTGCGCGAAATCCCGCTCGTCGCTGACCACCGGAACGACCTCCGCGCGTTCGCCCGCATCATTGAGCGCGGCGGCGAGGCCGCGATAGAACCGTTCCGCCCCACCTTGCTCACCGGCGGGAGAGGCCGGTGCGAGAATAGCGATCTTCATGCTCAAGCCTTGTAGCCAATCACCGCATAGTCAGGCTCGGCCGCAAAGTGTCGATTGATAAAGGAGACAATGCGATTCATGTGTTCCGAATTCGGCTCAGAGCTCGGCACCTCGGCCAGTGCCTCGATAATGCGATTCTCGGCCAGTCGTTTGATCTCGACCGACGCGAAGCCGCGTGCCTCGAGCAAGAACCGGGAGACGTTTGGGGGCAACGGGTGCAGATGCGTGGGGTCGTACCAGAAGGTGCAGGCCCCAACGATCAGGTTCTCGGGATTCGGCGTTTCGAACACAACGACCCCGCCGGGCTGCAACACGCGCAGACTCTCGTCGAGTAGCCGCACCACCCGCTCGAACGGGATATGCTCGATGATGTGCAACCCCGTGATCGCACCGACCGATCCCTCGGGGAGGTCCATGAGGAAATCCAGTGCATCCGCCTCCGCCACGTTCAGGCCACCGGCCAGGCATTGCTCCACCAGGTGGTGGTTCTGATCGATGCCCTGCGCCTCCAGCCCGTGATCCTTGAGCAGCTCCAACAATTCCCCGCGGCCGCACCCGATATCGATGACGCGCCGGTCCGCGCTGCCGGCATCGGCCGCGTGGATGATCGGCAGATAGACCTCGGCGCGCGCCTTGATGTCCTCGCGCGATCCCCGAAAGGCATCCTCGAAACACAGGTAGTGCGCGTCGAGCCAGTGATTCTCGACGGACGCCATCGCCGCGAGCGGGACCCCCGAGAGGGACTCGCTCGCGCGCGCGCGCAGCTCGCGCAGCAACAGGTCGACGCGCCGATGCTGATCCAGAAGCGTGTTCTTCTGCGCTCCCAGATCGCGGAGCAGGCGGCCTTGCACCGCCTCGATGGCGCTGATCGCCTCACGTGTCTCGGCCTGTCGGGCGAAGATCCATTCCTTGTCGACCTTGGAGACCAACGCCTGCCAATAGACATCGCCCGAGCCCTCGCCCACCTCCTCGGCAGACACGGCCCGCGCGACGCGCTTCAATAGCTGCGATTCCCTGGCATCGTAGACGTCGACATCCAACTTCGAGTCGATCCCTTTTCCAAGGGTCTCCGACACCCGGGCGAGGTCGCGCTCATGCACGTCGTTGTCGACCTTCCGCTCGAGGATCCTTCTCAGCTGCGCATGGTCAACCTTCTCGTTCAGCCGTTTCCACAGCTCGGGGGCATCGACCTTCTGCTCCCAGCGCCGCAGTGACTCCACCGCGTTCAGTTGCGCGACCAAGGTATCCTGCAGCCCGGCGATCTCGCGTGCCGTCGACAAGAATCCCTCGGCCGCGGCGGTATCGAGCTTCATCGCCAAGAGCTCGCGCACCTCATCATGTCCGATCTTGTCCCCGGACAGCGCCCAGAATGGCTCCTTGTCGACCTTGAGATTGAGGCCCTTCCAGAGGTCGTCGACAAGCTGCGCCTCGCTCTGTACGAGCCTCTGACGCAGACCGGCCTCCACCGACGCGAGCTCATTGGCCATCTCCGTCCGGGCAAGACGAGCACCAGCCTGCGCCGCTTCCAGGTTCCGGGCCATCACGGGGAGCTTGGCGGCGTAGTTGAGCGACGCCAGGACATAACCCAGGACCGGGACATTGAATGCGGCACGCGCGATGCCTCGCATGAGCACACGCGTGCCCACCGGGGCCCCGCGCTTGCGCCCCTCGCTGGACAGGCGCAGGCGCGCCAGCAGCTCGGCCTTCCCCATCCGACCGGACTGCAGTGCCCCGAGAAAGCGCTCTCTCCCGCTGTCGTCCAGACGCCGACCGAGCACGGTCTGGTACGCACCCTCCAAGAAGGCGCCGCCGTCGAGCCCCAGCAGGTCCTCGACACGGGCAGCGGGGCCGCTGTCAACGGGGGAGGTCTCGCGGTCTTGCGCAGGTGCCGCCACGTGCGCCTGGCCCGGCTGCTCGGGAGTCGATTCCGGCGGGGGCTCGGCGAGGTTCACCCGCGGCGTGGGTGGTTCCGCATCGGGTCGATTGCGCTCAACCTCGGCGCGAATTCGGCGCATCATTTCGTCGATTCCGGCCTGGGATGACAGATCTGTGGGCATGTTGGCTGTGGTCTATCGGGGCGGCAAAGGGCGCGGACGCGGCATGCTCGTGCGGCCCGGGCGTGGAAGGATCCTTGCCGACAGCGCGGATGTCGGCGCCGTCAAGTGATCGGCGATTTGCGCGCACGCGTCGCGTATTTATTGTTCCCTGGGTGGCCGAACCGCGGGTCACCGGCTCAGGGGCTAATATACCGGATGGCGTTGGGCGTTGCGAGCAAGGGCGCGGGCCCGGCAACATGGCCTGAGCAGCCGGCTGCCGGCGGGGGTGCCCAGGGGCCATGGTGCCGTGGCGCGGCCGGGGGTTGGCGTGGGGGGCCCGCGGCTATGCTCCCATCCACGGGGCAGGCGGCGCGACTCGGGTGCCGCGAGAGCACGGGCGAGCGCATTGCGGCCCAGCCGAGCCCGGCGCCCGATTATCCGAGGTAAGCCGGCGGCAACCGGATTGGCACTGTTGAGACGCGGCAGCCTGCGTCGCTCCCATCGCGGTCATCCGCCGTTTCCAGGGTCACCACAGCACGGGGACAAGGCACCGATGCTCAGAGAGCTTGCACAGAGGCTTGGCCTGACGCGGGGAGCGAGGTTCGCGCCCGATCAGATCGAGATCGTCATCGCCACGAAAAACAGCGCGGGATGGATCGGGACCCTGTTGGAGGAGTACCGCCGGCTCGCCATACGGCCGTTTATCCTGCTCGACGGGTTCGGCGAGGACGAGACCGAGCAGATCCTGCGGCGCAAACGCGCACGCTACAAGAAGCTGTATCCGGAGTTTCCGAGGGTCGAGGCCATGATCCAAGAGATTCCGCGGCATATCCAGGCCAACTGGGCGCTGCGACTCGACGACGACGAGTTCCCATCCGGGCAGCTGCTGAAATGGATCGAAACCCACCTTACCCAGGCGCAGGCACCGGTACTCGGCGTGCCGCGCCGGTGGCTGCGTCTCGGAACAGGCGGGCACTGTGAGTATTCCAATCACCAGGTGCTGCGCTGGCTTGACGATCGAATGGACATTCAATGGCGACTGTTCAGACCGGACCAGGTCGAATACACGACCGATATCCATTCGGCGGGATTCCTCGTCCCACGCGGAGAGCTGTTACCAGAGTCCGCCTATCTCGTTCATTTCGACTGGATCCTGCGATCCATGGAGCAGCGCGCGAAGAAATTGGATGGCTACGACAGGCAAAAACCCGGCGCGGGGTCGAGCTTCCGAGACCTCTATCTCTGGGAGACCGCCGACAGCGCGGTGCACGGATTCAAGCGGATGGAGACGACCGAGTTCGACCGGCTCGCCGGTCGGCTCAGGCTGCGTGCCCAGATTGATCAGCAGCACCCAGATTCCCAGGCCGAGCGCGTACGATAGCGCATCGGGCGACTCCCGGACCGCGGGCGTTCCCGCCGGCCTCGGGAGATACGTTCCTCATTCAGGGGCGGACCGGTGGAGGCTCCGGATTGGCGGCCTGGACGGCATCACCCGGCACATCGGCCTGTCGGCCAGGGAGCACAAAGAAGCCGGCGTCGGCGTCATAGAGGCGCCGAAGCAGGCGGTATTCAAGCAGCGGAAAGATATTCGCCTGGCTGAGCATCCGGTAATAGGCACCGCCGGTCAGATCGATCGGCTTGGAGTGGCGGACAACGATCTCATCGACCACCGCCGCATGACCGCCCAGACGCGAGCCGACGAGCTTTGCCAGCGCGACATCGAGCCCCCAACCGCTAATGGTTTGGCCGAACAGCGCCCTGCCCAGATGCAACGCCCGGCGCGATACCACGGGCATCATGATCTCCACCCCATTGACCGCGCGCAGACCCGAACGACCGGTCGTTCGAAACACCGGATGGCAGCCGTACGAGTCGGGCGAGAGACTCGGTTGCGTCAGATCGAGGCCATGCCGGGTCGCGGTCGCGAACAGGGCCGAGATATCGGCCTCGGTCAGCTCGATATCGTCGTCGAGCAGAAACAGATAATCGTAGCGCTCGAGCAGCCCTGGCCAGTCAGCCAGGATCGCGTCCACCGCGGTGAACTTGGTCCCGGGGAGACTCCCCTGTTGCGCAAGCTCCACTTGGCAGGCGATCCTGCCCCGGTACGTCGGATCATAGTGGTTGACGATCAGGTCCCAGTCCTGGTCCGCACCCGACAGCCACTTCTCGTGCAGCGAGCCGCGGCCACATTGAAGCAGAACCGCGGTGCGGTTCTCGCCCCTGCGCTCGTCGCGGACCAATCGCGTCATGGTTCGCGCGCGATAGTCATGCTGCAAGGCGACAAGCACGGTGCTGTCCCTGTAGGCCCCGGGCGCGAAATCGCGGCCGCTTCGGGCGAAATGCTCCAATGCCGTCGATCGGCTACAGGCCCCCTCGTTCGCCGCGACATAGGTGTCTGTATCGAACAAGGGATTCGGATCCCAGCCCGCGGCGGCCCCCGCCTGCAGGTAGTGCAGGAACGGATTGATGTCGGCATCGCGCAACGCGGGGTGCTCGTCGAGGTACCATGCCGGGTCGAACAGGGGATGGGGACTGCACCCTCGCTTCCACCCGGTGTCGAGATAATGCAGCACCGGGTTGATGTCCTTCGGCTCACAACCGGGGTGCCGGGCGAGGTACCAGGCGGTATCGAACAGGGGATGCGGATCGCGCCCTTCTCGCCATCCGTCGATCAGCCAGTCCAGCATGGGGTTGGTACCGGACAGGACCACCCGCGGATACTGTTCCACATACCACGAGACCGAGAACAACCCGGACTCGGTGAGCCGCTTGGCCTGCCTGCGCAACGCCAGCCGCCGCGAGAGTCGGCGCGAGGCGCACCACCATAGCAGCCTGATCCCCCCGGCGGCATGCGCGGTGAATCGGGGCCATTTGGCCTCCACTGCCCGAAGGGGACGCCCAAGCTGCCACGCGGCCGAGAGCTGGATCGCGTTGAGCCGGTGCAGGAGCCTGTTCTTGAGGTCGACGAGCGCCAGGTTCTCCTGCTGTACGAGCGCCAGGCGCGATTGGGTGCTGGCGATGGTCGCCGCATGCGCGGCAAGGTCGCGCGCGAGCTCGTCGACCCTGGCCCTGTCTTGCCGGAGCGAGCGCTGCAGGGTTTCGACCTGATCCTCGAGGTCGGCGCGGGTCTGCTCCAGTTGGCTGACGCGCGATGCCGACGCCAACACGAGCTCACGCTGCGCGTCGCGCTCCGAGCGAAACAGGTCGCCCAGGGCATCGTCGGCCCGATCGAGCTCACCACGAAGTCGATCCAGGCGCTGCATCGCGGGGACCAATCGCGGGTTGGACTGCAGATCGATGAGGGCCAGGTACGCCGCCGCGGCCCACCCGGCGACGGCGCTCCCGCTCGGCAGCCGGTCACCGGGGATTGCATGATGGCGATGGCGCTGCTGCAGAAACGCGGCGATCGCCGGCTCAGCGGTCTCCAGGGGAGTCGGCCAGGTGACGCCGAGCGCCCGGGTGATTCGGGCGACCGTCCCGCGCGGGTCGTTGAGCATGCCATCGTAGGTCACGAAGACGCGCGCTCGACCGCGGCTGCCATACTCCGCGTCGAGCACGTGGCGGAGCCAAAGCAGGAGCGACTTTCCCGCGTCGAAGCCGTCGCGCCGCTGCAGTGATGCGACCACCTCGAGCGGGTTGCGAAGCGGGATGATGCTGACGGGTGCCGCCCCGACGGATTCCAACACTGGTATCCACAACGGCAAGAGTCGGCAGATGCGCGGGTCCTTCAACACAAAACACGACGAGCGGCCAAACTCCCGCTCCAGGGTCGCCACCGCGCGCGACTCGTAATGCAGCCGCTCGCCGGCATCGAGACGCCCCGGATGCACGCGCAGCCAGTCATCCCAAGCCGCTCCCAGCGATGCCAGGATCTCGTCATTGAGGTGATAGACGTCGAGCGACTCCCAGAAGCCAGCCTCATTGTTGCCCTCCACGGCAGGCATCAGATTCCTCGGGAGATCGGCTCCCAGGAGGCTGATGGTGCGGGTCAGGGCAGAGGTGCCGCTGCGATGCATGCCCAGGATCAGAATCGCGGTGCGACCGCCGGACGGGCGGGCGCCAGCTTCAGGATCCAATGACATCGTGTGGCTCTTCATTGTCGTCAAGCACCAGCCGCAGAAACCCGGCCTGCCAGGGAGATCCCCACCCCGTCGCCGCGCGTGGCAGCAGGCGGACAAGGGGACAACCTCGGAGTCGGATCCCGTCGGGGTTCGCGCGGACGTTCAAACCAGGCGTCGGAGCGAACACGAGAAACGGCGCGGTCCCGACCGACGCCCGACTCGCCACTGCGAGGCGACCGCAGACGCGCCGTCGGCCTTCAATTGGTGGCCGACATCACCGGCGAGCCGGGGAAACCGCCGCGAGGGGGACATGCCAGGTGGCCGCTACGTCTATTTCTGCACGACCCCCACCACGCGGTCGGCATCGACGACCACGAGCAGTGTGATCGCACGCTCCGCCATGACCTCGATGGCGGTCTGCATATTACTGTCGACACCGATGGACACCGGATGCCCGGTCATGATGTCGCCAGCGGTTAATCGGAAGAAACCCTCCCGGTTCGCCTGCAGGGCCCGGCGAAGGTCGCCGTCGGTGATGATGCCCATGGCCCGCCGGCGATCGGCGCTGACCAGGGCGATGCCCAGCCCACCCCGGGTGATCGCCAGCAGCACATCGTCGGTTGATGCGTCGGGACCCACGAACGGGAGGTCATCCGTTCGCATCTCCTCGCGCACGCTGTGCAGCAGACGGCGGCCCAGGCTGCCGCCAGGATGAAAACGGGCAAAGTCCTGCGGCTGGAAGTCGCGGGCCTTCATCAGCGCGACCGCCAGCGCATCGCCCATGGCAAGGGTCGCGGTAGTCGATGCCGTCGGCGCGAGTTGCAGCGGACAGGCCTCCTTCTCGACGCGCACCGAGAGATGGAAGTCGCTGTTCATCGCCAACGTCGACTGGGCGTTTCCCGTCACGGCGACGGTGATATTTCCGTTGTTTCGAAGGAACGGGAGCAGGCGAACCAGCTCCTCCGTCTCGCCGGAGTTGGAGATGGCCAGGAAGACATCGCTCGCCATTACCATGCCGAGATCACCGTGAAAGGCCTCGGCGGGATGCATGAAAAACGACGGCGTACCGGTACTGGCCAGGGTGGCGGAGATCTTCTTCCCGATGATGCCCGACTTGCCCATGCCGCAGACGATGATCCGTCCCTCGGCGGCCAGGATGTGGGCGACCGCCGCGGAGAACGCGTCGTCGAGCCTCTCCTTGAGGCCAAGGACGGCGGCGGCCTCGATGTCGAATACCTCCCTGGCAATCGCTTGGTGGTCGGCGTTTGCCGCGCCGTCGACGTTGTGCATGGTCGATGCCGTCACGGATTTAGAACTTGGTATCGAGGTTCTTGAGCTTGCTTCGGAAGTCGTTGGTCACGCTCTCGACATCGGCGTCGCTGGTGATGACCCGCGGTGTCAGAATCACGACCAGCTCGGTGCGGGCGGCCTCGCGCTTGGTCTCACCGAACAACGGACCGAGAATTGGCGCGCGGTACAGGCCGGGGACGCCGGATTTGCCATCCGAGCGCGCGTCCTGAATCAGGCCACCGAGGACCACGGCCTGATTGGAGCGCACCGCGACGTTGCTGGTGATGTTGCGCGTGCGGAAGGTCGGCGAGTTGAGCGGCCCGGTCTCCGAGGCCACGGTGCTGACCTCCTGCTCGATCTCCATCTGCACCATCCCCCCCGGCGTGACCCGCGGCTTGACCGAGAGCATGACGCCCGTGTCGCGATACTCGATCTGGTTCAGGACCCGGTCCGTGGTGCTGGTGCCCTGCTGCTGGGTGGTCGCGATCGGCACCTGCTCACCGACCTGGATCTGGGCGGTCTGGTTGTCCATGACCATCACCGAGGGTGAGGAGAGCACGTTCACAAGGTCGTCGGAGGCGAGTGCGCTGAGCGTCGCCCGGATGGTGCTGGGCCGCAGGATCACGGACCAGTTGAACCCGGGGTAGGTCTTCGGCGTGCCGCCGTCGGACGAGCCACTGAGCTCCCATTCGCTGCGGTAGTCCTCGGTTGCGAGACCAAAGAAGTTCCACTGCACGCCGTAGCGGAGATTGCCAGTGAGCGTGATCTCGACGATGGTCGCCTCCACCAGCACCTGCAGCGGAACGATGTCGAGCTGCTTAAGGGCATCCAGGATCTTCTTGTAGTCGCGCGCACTCGAGCGTACCAACAGCGAGTTGTTGATCGTGTCGGCGACGATACTGACCGGGGAGGACAGCTCGATGGTGCTGGAGACCGCGCGCCGCGGGGGCGTCGCCGTGGCGCCTCCGGTGCGCTCGGCGCCGCCCTCGGTCGACGACGCGATGGAGGTCTGACTCAATCCCGGCGCGACCCCGCCGACGCTGCGTTGACTACCCCCACCACCGCCCGACTCGGAGAACAGCTGGCTGAGCACATCGGCGAGGTTTTCCGCGTCGCCGTGGCGCACGCGATAGACGAAGAGCCGCTGCGCGGCACTGCCGGTGGCCTCGGCGATGTCGAGTCGCTCGATCCAATCCTTGACCTTCGCCAGGTAGCTCTCCTGCGGCGAGATCACCAGCAGCGAATTGGCGCTCTCGACCGGAATGAATCGGAACAGGCCCTTGAATGGATTGCCCGCATCGCCGGCGAGCAGCGTCTCCAGCTGGGTCGCGACATCGTTTGCCTTCGCGTACTCGAGGGTGAAGAAACCCACCGACAGACCGGCCATCCAGTCCACGTCGAAGACCTGGATGGTATCGAGCAGATTGCCCATCTCCGGGCTGGTGCCGGCAAGCACGATGAGATTTCGCAGCGTGTCGACACGCACGATGCTCCCCTCCGGGGCCATCGGCTGGAGGATATTGCTCATCTCCTCGGCGCTGATGAAGCGCAGCGGCACGACCTGGACGCTGTAGCCCTCGGGCAGCGCGCGCGAGGATTCGCCGAGCTGCGGCACGATGCGGCCCTTGACCGCGTTGGTCAGCGGGACGATCTCATAGGTGCCGGCGTTGTCGACCAGCGCAGCGTTATTCATGCGCAGCAGGGTCTCCAGGGTCGGGATGAGCAGATCACGCCGCAGTGGGCGGCCAGTCTGCAGCGACGCGGTTCCCTGCACCGCCGGGTCCAGCACATAGTTGACGCCGAGCAGGTCGCCGAGCACGACCTTGACCACCTCGCGGATGTCGGTGCCGTCGAAGTTGAGCGTGACATCGCCGGGGGTCGTATCGACCGAGGGCGGCGACACGCGCCGGACAAACGATCCGGTGCCGCGCGAGATGGAGTCTTTCGCCCGAGGGGCCGGCTCGTCGCCGATCGCGATGCTCGTGGACGTGCGCACCGGCTGCGTGAGCGCGCGCTCGCCGACCTCGTCGACGATGTGCCCCTGATAACCGCCCACCTTCTCGGTCGGGTCCCAGACCAGGGTCTTGCACCCGGGAATGAACACCAGCGCCAGGATCAGGACGCCTGACGTCAGGGCCACGGTCAGGGAGCTCGCCGCGGGTATCGGATCATGGCTTAAGTCTTGCATCTGAATCGGACCTGACGGGTCAGGGTAGGCGGCTCGGGTCATGGATGAAATGGCAGGCAGTCGCTGTGTGACGTGCCTGGATCGGCAACCCCCGGGGTCTTCGTGACATCACTATAGACAGGGCGTTACAGACACCCTACTCACGGGCCGTCGCTCGGGACGCGGTGACCCGACAAACCAGCCGGCAATCCTGCGCGACACGCCAATCAGTCGGGCGGCCGCGGGGTTGGTATCGCCGTCGGCCGCCGCCCATTGGTTGATTGTGGAACGGCGCCCCGTGGAAGGCGCTGGGGAGCCGCGGGATTGCGAACGCCTGGCGAGGCGGCGGGCGGTGTGTGCTCGTAATCCCGCAATACTATCTGATCCGTTTCCCCCTGTCGCTCCAGCACGAGCGCATCGGGATGGATGTCTTTGACGGTCCAGCCTTCCAGGTCATCGCCCAATCGCACACGAACCAGCTCCTTTTGCCGCGGGCTGCGCACCCAGGCGGATACGCCGCTTGGCGCGATCACCACCGCATTGAGGTCCATGCCGTCGAGCTCCGTGAGGTGGTTGGGTTGAGACTGCTCAGCCTCCGCCTCGGGTTCGTCCGGCGGCGGACGCCGCTCAGGCAGAAACAGCGGCCGCTCCGCTATCGACGCGTAGTCTTCGGCGATCGGCTCCGGCGCCAGCAGCTCCTGCGCGGGCAGGGCGCTGTCACCCCCGCTCGGCGGGGCACTGGGTGGCGCCGGTTGCGGCAACGCGGGGGGCGCGGGCGGCCAGGCGTACCACTGCAGGTAGAGTAACCCACCGAGGGCGAGCACCAACGCGATCAGAAGGGGCCTCATTGCGTTTGCCCCAGGGTGTAGCCGGAGAGGTCGAGCCGAACAGTGAGGTCACCGGGCGCGGGGCCGGCCGCCGCCCGACGCACCCGTTGGCGCGCGTTGCGAACCGTGTTCGCCCGACGCGAGCTCATCGAGCGGATCGACATCTGATCGACAAACAGGAACGGCCGGGCCGATTCGATCCGCAGCAGCATGTCGAGCAGCTGCTCGGTGGAGCCCTGCAGCTGCACGCGCACGCGCACGCGCGGCGGGTGGTCGGCCGCATCCACGGGCAGCACCTGGGTACTGATCGGGCGTGCCCCGGCGGCGCGCACGATCTCCTGGACCTCGCTCTGCAACTGGGCCCCGGCGAGGGCCGGGGTGTCGGCGTCGAAGTAGAAGGCCTTGACGTCATCGTTGGCCTGGACGTGCTCCAACTCGGCCTTGAGTCCCGGCAGGGTGCCGATCAGCCGCTGCAGTCTGGTCAGCTGGTCGCGCTGCAGGGCGATCTCCTCGTCGAGATCGTGGACGCGCTGCCACCAGGGCAGTGCCACCGCGAGGGTGAGCAGTGTCGGGATCAGCAGGAGCGCGCCCCAGGCCACCAGACAGCTCGCGCGTTTGGGGTCGAGCCGAATCATTGGGGTTTCGGCCGGCTGTAGGTAAAGGCGATATGGAAGCGCTCCTGGCCGGTCGCCCCCACCTGCATCACCGGGGAGCGGAAACTGGCCCCGCTGATTCCGGGCACCCCGGCCAGCAGACCGATCAACTCCGTGGCCTGACCGGACTCGCCGCGAAGATCGACCTCGCCGTTGTTCACGTTCAGGGTCTGGGCCCAGGTGTCGTCGGGAAGGCGATCGGTCAGGTCACGCAGCAGATCGGTCACGCGCGGCTGCTCGAGCTTGCGCTTGAGCACGACCGTGCTGCCCTCCCGTGCCTCCTCGAGCTGCTGCCTGACCACGCTCACCTCCTCTGCCTGGATCCGCAGGCGGCGCAGCTGGCGCTCCAGGTCTTGCTGTTGCTGCTGCTTCTGCCACAGTGGCGATGCCATCAGCGCCGTGATCAGCATAACCAGCGCGAGCACCAGCGACGCCGTGATCAGCGAGCCGAACCGGCGCGGACGGGGACGCTCCTCGGGCAACAACAGATTGGCATCGGGCCAGGCGCCAGCCCATGTCAGGCGCGACGCCTGGGTTCCCCCCTCCTGAAGGCGCACGAGCCAATCGGCAACCTGGTCCCGCCGGCAGACCGCGAGGCTGACGATCAGCTTGGCGCCGCGCGCCGCGGTGCCCGTCACGCGGGCGTCGAAGCGCACGTCGGCGGGCTGGAACGGTGTCAGGCGATCGATCTCGAAGGCCAACACCTTGCGCAGATTGTCCTTGACCTGCACCGGCAGATTGATTGTGCGCAGCAAGACCGCGGATGCCGGCAGCTCCACGCGCGTCTCCTTCCACCCTCGCTTGGGCGGCGCGACGGTCGTCGACACGGGTCCACCGGTGCGCAGGTCGAGGGCGCCGACCAGCTCACGCTCCTCGCCGAGCTCGCGCATCAGCACCGCGTCGTCGCCACGGGGCAGGACCACCAGGACAGGTTCGCGGATCGCCAGCCAGCGTCGCATCCGCGGCGGGAGGCATCGCGTCAACGCGGCACGCCAGCGTCCCAACAGCTCGCCCACCGATGCCAGTCCGACGAGACGCAGGGAATCCAGACTCAGGTCGCCGGAGAGTCTCATGGGCGCGCCGCCGCGGCGACCGGCGCACCCCGCGCACGGCGGGCCGGCGTCACCGAAGGAGCTGGATGCCCTCGCCCCATCACGCCGACATGATCGCGTCGACTACCGCCTGCAGCTCCGAGGCCTCGAGGTACGGATGCATCGGCAGGCTGAGCACCCGCTCGGCGACACGGGCCGCCACCGGGGTGCCGGCGCGACCGCAATAGCCCGCGTAGGCGGGCTGCTGGTTGAGCGGGATCGGGTAATGCACCGCACTCGGGATGCCAGCGGCGTCGAGTCGCTGCCGAAGCACCTCGCGCGTGTCGACCTGAATCGTGTACTGGGCGAAGACACTGGTATTGTGCGGTTCGATGTACGGCACCAGCACGCCGGAGGCCGCATCGCCCGAGCGACCTGCACCCTTCGCGATGAAGGCGGCGCTATAGGCCGCCCCCACCTCCGCGCGGCGCACCAACTCGCCGTCGAAGATCGACAGCTTGGCCAGCAGCACCGCCGCCTGCAGGCTGTCGAGGCGGCCGTTGATGCCGAGGCGGGGATGACTGTAGCGCGTATCCTGTCCATGCAGGCGGATCTGGCGCATGGCCTCGGCCAGCCGATCGTCATCCGTGAAGCAGGCGCCGCCGTCACCATAGCCACCGAGCGGCTTCGACGGAAAGAACGAGGTGCAGCCGATGCTCGACAACGCGCAGGAACGCCGCCCCTTGTAGGTCGCGCCAAAGCTCTGCGCGGCGTCTTCGATCACGGGCAGGGCGTGTCGGGCCGCGATGGCGGCGATGGCGTCCATGTCCGCGCACTGCCCATAGAGGGACACGGGCATGATGGCCCGCGTTCTGGGCGTGATGGCCGGCTCGATCAGCTCGGGATCGATGTTGTAGGTGCGCGCATCGATGTCGACGAAGACCGGTACGGCCCCGATCAATGCGATCACCTCCGCCGTCGCGACGAAGGTAAAGGGCGTCGTGATGACCTCGTCGCCGGCCCCCACGCCATGTGCGAGCAGGGCCACCAGCAACGCATCGGTGCCGCTGGAGACAGCAACGCAGTGGCGGCTGCCGACGAAACCCGCGAGCCGCTGCTCGAGCTCGTCGATCTCCGGCCCCATCACGTAACGGCCATGCTCGAGCACCGCCCGGATGCGGGCGTTCACGTCGTCTTCGATACGTCGGTACTGGGCTTTCAGGTCGATAAAGTTCATCGTGGCGGGTCCTGCTGATGCGGCCCGAACACGGGCACGCCGGTGCATGGACGATGATATCACGCATCGTCCATGGCCCCGAGCGTGCGAGGCGGGCACACGCGCGCAACCGTCGGCTCTCGCCGCGGGTACCCGCTCCCCGCGTCGACTCCGGCGGCTAGCCCGGTGCCGCGGAACGCTCGGCGCGATGCGCGATTGCGCGGTTCCATGCCGGCAGCGCCTGCGCGTAGCGCAGCAGTTGCCCGGCGACGCGGGACTTGACGCCCGGGTCCACCGCCTCCTCGCGTTGCAGCGCGGCCGCGGCCCGTTGTCCGAGCGCGGCCACATCCTCCCGCCAGCTCGCACAGCCGCGCGTGATCGTCGTCAGCGTTCCCCGCGCGCCGGCGAGCGTGGTGCCGAGGACATCACCGTGCTCGGTTGCGAGGATATTGCCAAGGGTGTCGGCCAGCTCGCCCCGCGCGCTGTTCCAGAGGATGGTCTGTGCCAGCAGCTCCAGGCGCTCGCGCGGCGGCAGGTCCCCCGGCGCCGGCACCCGGGCCATCCAGAGGGCCATCGCCAGCGGTGGCGTCGGCGGCAACGCCTGCAAGTCGGGTGAAAACCGCCAGGTTCGAGTCTCGGCCGGACGGTGCTCGACGCCGATGGGAAGCGAGAGCCCGTAATCCTGCGGATAGAGGAATCGCAGCAGCGTGCCAAGCATTTCGTCCTCGCCGCGCCCGGCCGGCATCAGCGGCCCGATGTAGGGTCCAAGATCGACGCCGGCACAGGTCGCATGGTGAAAGCTGGCGGTATTGAACAGCGTCGGCCCCGGGCCACCGGTGAACGCGCAGCGCTCGGCCTGGCGGAAACGCTGATAGGCGTCCTCATCCTGGATGATGGGTGCGATCACGTTGGGGGCCTGGAACAACAGCGCATGATCGCCCGCCGACCCGGTGTCGCCCAGCACCCCGTTGACGGTCTGCCGCACCCGCGCCTGCTCCGGTCGGGGAGCCGCCGCCCACTCGTAGGGCTGTCCGACAAGACTCTCGGCGGTCCACTCGGTGCCGGCAAGACGCTCGGCGGCCTGGGACAAGCTGCACCCGAGCACGCGGGCATGCAGCGCCAGGGGGTCGCCCTCGTAGGGCCGCAGCGCCGCGGTCGCCTCCTCGGTGGTCAGGAACGCGGTACCCATGCCCCGCGTGTTGCTAAAGACCAGATGCCAGTCCGGGTCGTCGACCGTCCAGCCACGCGGCACGGCGTCGTCGTCGACCATGATCACGCGCGCGCCGGCGTGGCGCAGAAACAGATGATTGGACATCACCCCATGCGTGGGCTGGCCCTGGTGCTCGGCATGGTCCGAGGACAGCAGCCAATGCAGATGCGGCGCGTCCTCCGGTGCTGCCTCACAGAGGGTGGCGATCAGCTCCGACTGGGCCTCGCGGCCGACATAGGTCAGCCGCAGCCGCGCGGCCGCCTCGTCGACAAGCCGTCGATTTTCGCGAATCGATTGCGGGTCACGCGAGTCGTCGAACACCTCGATCGCCCAGTCGCTCCCGTACGCGACCTGGTTGGCGCACAGGGAATCGAGAAGCCTGTGCAACGCCCGCGGCCGGTCGCAGGTCCGGATGCAGACGGCGACGGGGGGCGGCTCGACGCTGGCCGCGTCGCGATAGCGCGCGATCAATTCGCTCGCGGACACCAGCAGCCGGCGCGGCACCAGCGTGCGCAGCGCCTGTTCCAGCTGCGCCTCCTGGCCCTTGAGCTGAGGCGACGACGCCGCGATGACCACCGCGTGCTCCCGCAGCGTCCGGAATACCCGCAGCGGATTCAGGAGTGGCTGCCAACGCGCGTCGAGCGCGGCAGTGGCACCGGTGTCGCGTCTGATCAGCAGGATGCTGTTGCGATCGACCATGGTGATCGAGCACGGGGGAATCGCATAGAGGTCGGCGGAGGGATCGCTGGCGGTCATGTTGGATGGGTCACCTGGTAAGCCCGTTGGAGGGATGGATTGGGGAAGCGGTGGTTCGGAATCGCCGTCTGCCGGCATCCGCGGGGCCGCGCGCATCAGGCCGAACGCGTGGTCGGTACCCGCTCCCGGGACAGGTCCTCGAAGAGCAGCAGGCACAGAAACGCCCATGCCGGTGCCAGCTGCAACGTGAGTCGGTTGACCGCGTCGAGCCGAACCGCCCCCTGCGAGTACCCGGTTCCCAGGAACAAGAAGACGAGCAGTCCGAGAGCGCAGAGCAAGGCCGCCCCGATCCCCCGATATCGAGCACCGCCTGGGATTCGCAACACGAGTGCCAGCGGCGGCAACGCAAGCGCGAACCAGATCAGCAGGTGCCAATTATCCATGAACAACAGGCCTTGCAGCAAAGGCACCACGGCCTCGGGATGGAAGGCAAGGTGCAAACGACGCAGCGAGTGGCCGGCGACCACCAAGTCGTCGGGCACCAGAAACAGCGCCAGGGCGGCGAGTACCGCCAGCCACAGGGCGAGCGCCAGCAGCCGGCGCGGGGGGACCAGCGCCGCGAGCCCACCAACCACCAGAGTGAGTAGCCAGAACAGGCCTTCCAGCTTGATCAACGGGCAGGCGCAGGCGAGGACGATCGCGAGCGCCCCCTGCCCGGACTCCCGGGTCAATGTCCATTGGTGAAAGGCCATCACGGCCATGCCGTAGCAGGCCGCCATGAAGATGTCCGCGTAGCCCGCAAGGGCGACCTGCGTGTTGAGCAGCGGCAGCGACAATGTCAGGTAAGTGAACAGGACGGCGCGTAACACACTGGCGTGGGCGGCACGTGCCTGACCGAAAAAGGCCAGGCCCAGCGCCGCGTAGAGCGCGACCCAGGGCAGATTGATCAGGCTCTCGTCCCAGCGGCCGAGTGCGAGGCTCATCCAGGTCTGGACCAGCGGTACCGTGATGGGATAGTCGGGGTGAAAGTCCGTGTAGACCCGGGCGGAGGGTGCCGCGAGCCACGCGGAATCCGAGACAAAGGGCAACAGTTGCCCCGCATCGGACCAGACCCGCGCCTTGGTGGCCCAATGCATCGCGGCGTCCCAAGGAAACAGGGGGCGCCACAGGACCTCCAGACCCAGGCCGACGAACCGCAGCACGAGCAGCGCCAGCACCAACAACACCAGCGCCTGCTGCCAGGCCGGAGTGGGTGGCGGTTCCCGCGCGGGTTGGAGTGCACCCCGCGAGCCGACCGCCGGCAGGGCAATGGCCACGGCGCCCAGGCCAACCAGCGCCGCCGCCAACGGGGCGAATCCGAGCCATGACCAGAGGCGGTCCATGGCACGCATCAACAGCGTCAGCGCCACGATGCCCACCGCGAACCCGTACCCCAGGACCAGGCTCCAGCGCCACGCGGGGCCGCGCGGGAGCAGGCGCGAGACCACGAGGCCCCCAAAGGCCCATGGGAGCGCGAGCGCGGCGGTAACTCGCAACGCGTCCATCATCCGGGCGGAGGCGCTCGAAGGCCGCCGGCGGCGCGTCGGCAGGTTACGGATCGGGGGTTGGTATCTTCCCGGGGCCCGGCAGGCGGTCCAACGCGGAACCCGATTGCGTGACACCTTCTTGGCATCCTGTCGGGGGGACAGACAGGGCGCCTTTCGAGTCCGTCCACGCACGAGCGCCGGCTCGCAGTCTGAGAATCGCGATCCCCGGAGGCCGTCCATTCGCGAAGACCATCGGTCGATAAAGACGGCGAGGCGCCCGTGGCCGGTGACGTGGCGGTCGGACACGGCATGCTCCTGACCTTCCCCGTTGCGGCTGGCCGGATGGCGGCTGGTCGGCCGCGGGGGCACCGCCTCGGTGCATCGGCTCGCTTCACCGGACCCGGAACAGCCCTGCGCCGGGCAGTTGCAGCAGTGGGGTAACCCCCCGTTGTTCCACGGTGGCGGCCGCGTCCGACGGCTGTATCCACAGCAGGACCCCACCCGCGGGATCGTAGCTGAGCTGGTCGGTGCCGTAGGTCAGGACGTAGTCGCCGGGACGCAAGCCAGAGGCGGGCGGCAGCGCCGGGCCGCCGCGGCGCCAGATGGCATTGATCGGCAGCAGGTGATAGGCCGCCCGCATGCCGAAGTACTCGGGCGACGCGACGACGAACACCCGCGCCCCCTCGCCGCTGATCAGCGGCCGCACCCGCTCGATGAACCCATAGAGCGCGCCGTCCGGGGCACGTCGCATGCGTTCCTCCCCCCCGTGGCCGGCGAATTGCTGGCGCGTGTCCTCCAGCTGCTGCCAGAGACGCCATTGCCATGACAGATCCAGAGCGAGCCAGGTAACCAGCCCGAGCATACCGACGGCGCGCCAGTCCAGCCGCCGCGGGCGCGGCCCCAGCGCCGTCAGCACCAGCAATGCCATCAGGCTCAGTGCCAGCACCACGAGCGCCGCCACCACGGGTGGGACATCGAGCAGCCCCGCGCCGGTCCCGCGGCGGAAATTGATCGAGGTCTGGTCCCAGGGCAGGTAGCCCAGCCACTCTGTCGAGTAGGCCCGGGCGAGCGCAACCATCGATGCCGGCAGCAGGCGCATGCGCTGGAACACCAGCGTCTCGCCAGGCTCACCCGCGAAGCGGATGGCCAGCGTGCGGATCTCATCACGCCAGTGCGCGAGACCTGCCAGGGGGAGGACGAGCGTGGTCCATTGCTGATACGGGATCTCGAGCCCCCCGGCCACATCGGTCGCGGGCGCGGGGCGCTGAAACAGGGGGCTGGGACGACGCGCGCCGCGCCAATACAGCCCGGCCGTCATCCCGATCGGGAGCCGTCCCGCGTCCAGTTGGAGAAACGGGTAGTCCGCCGCGAACGCGGAAACGTCCGCGGCCAGCGCGGCCTCACCGCTTCGGTCCAGCGTCACCCGGGTGCCTTCCGCCACGGGCTCAGCCTTCCCGGCAAGCACGCGCAATCGCGCGCCCTCCAGGTCGATGGCGGCCGGCCGCGACGGTGGCAGCGGCGGCAGCGAACGCGCCGCCGCCAACCACAGCGCCAGCGAAAGGCCGATCGCGAGCGAGGTCAGCGCCACCGGCACCCAGGACCCGGTCAGCCCGCGCATGGCCGCGCGCGCCGTCGCGGCGGCCGGGTCACTGCCGGTCGGGGGCAGGTCTAAAGTCATGCCAGAGCGATGGGTCGATCTCGGGACACAGGGCGAGGGTGGCGTCGACGTCGGCCCGCAGGTAATCCGCCAGCCAGGCGCGTTGCGCGGGGGAGAAGCCCGGGACCACGTAGTCGACACGATTAACCGGCGTCCTCAGTCCATCCGGCACGAAGTCCGGGTCGATCCCCAGAAACCGGTAGGTGCGGGCCAGCTCGCTTGCGGGCGACTCCTTGCAGCGCTCGTACTGGAGCACGAGCACACGCTCACGCCCAAACAGCCGCCACAGCCGCCGCAGCCCATCGGCGTAGAGGGAGTTGGTCAGGGTGCGCGGGAAGATCGTGTAGGTCTCGTAGATGTAGCGCTCTTCCGGCGTAAACCGGAAGCGGCTCAGCAGCGCGGTGTGCTGCTGGTTGACGGCCGAGAGGGTCCGATCCACCGGGTTGCGCAGGATGACCAGGATCCTGGCGCGCGGGGCGGCGCGGGCCAGGTTCTCGAGGGCCATCGGCCAGGTCAGATAGTTCGGTGACCACTCACCGCACAGCTTGGTCGGTGGCACCGCGAACGCCTCGTGGTAGAGCGCGATCTGTGGCCCGGTGATCGGGTCGAGCCTGAGGTGATCGAAGAAATGCAGCTCTTTGGTCAGCAGCCGGTTCTCGGACACCGCCGGATGCCGCAGCAGCAGGTCGTGCCACCAGGAGGTACCGGCCTTGCCGACGCCAACGCCAACGAACCCGGGCGCTCCTGCCACGGCACCCGCTGCGCGGGGTTGCAGGTCCTCGGGTCGAAATGACCCAAGCATCGCGGCCAGGAAACCGGGACGGGGCGAGCTCGGGGGATCGGGCGGGCTGTGGTCGGCTGGCATCGGGCCTCCAGGAACGGGGTGCCATCGATGTCGTCACCCCACGGGCGACGGCGCTGGCCGCAGTATCGCCGACGGCCCGAAGACTGGGCAAGCTACCTGCCCCAGGCGGGGCGCATCAGCCCCAGGGCAGCGGCTGCCCGAGATAATCGCTCAGGGATGCAATTCGCCGTCCGTACATGGCGCGCAGCGCCTCACGCAGGCTTGGGCGCAGCTCCAGCCCGGCGCCCGGAAAGATGCGCTCGCGCACGACCTGCTCGGGCAGCGCGTCCAACGGCTCGATGGCGATCCCGAGGTGGGCGGCGACGCGGCGCAGGACGCTCCTGGGCTCCGCCGCGATGTCGTCATATCGCTCCACGAGCACCTGCTCCGACGGAAAGACCGCGCGCCAGGTGCTCAGCGTGGTCTCGTAGTCGCCCCGCGCGAGCGAGCCGGCGGAGCGGAAGTGATCGAGAAACCACTGGTCGGATGCCTCGTCGATGGTCATCTCCGAGCGCCCCAGCGCCATCAGCGCGGACGACCAGGCCCGCTCGATGGGGTTGCGGATCAGATAGATCAGGCGCAGGTCCGGAGCGACCGAACGGATGCGCGCAACCCTCGTGGGGGGCAGCAGCGCGTAGGCCGGGGTCAGCTCACCCTGGCAGCGGGCGGGGTCGTCGAATTGCGCGAGATAGCGCGCAACCGCCGCCGGATCGTCGACCGGTCCCAAATCCCAGAAGTGCTGCTCCTTCGGACCCGGCGGCGCGACACCCGGATTCGCGTTCTGGTTCCAGAAGGCGTGCGCCCTCGGGCCTGGAAAGTCCACGTCGGGGTGCCGGGCCAGCATCGCATAGAGCCAGGTGGTGCCGGACTTTTGCGCACCGATGCCGAGAAATCTGAACATGCCGTGAGCCGATCTAAAAAAAAGGCCGGCGACATCGCCGGCCTTTCAAGCCTGTCAGGGGCCGCCACGCCGTTGCCGGCGTGACGGTGATCCCTTCGTCGATTGTCCTAATGCAGACTACAGCATTAGTTCAGTTCCACGAACTCCCAACGGTAGCCGTTCTCGGTGCCCTGGCCGTAAGAGGTGCCCGGGATACCCAGGTCACGCGTCTTGACCATGACGCCGTGCATCGGCAGGCCCTGGAAGCTGGTGCCGTGGATGCTGGTGCCGATGTTCGGTCCATACACCGTGGTGCTGGTCGCATCGATGAAGGCCACGTCGATCCAGCCGTTCGGGGCGTTCACGGTCGCCGGCGCATCGATGTAGATCTCGGCCGAGGAGATGCCGAAGGCACCACCCGCGGTGTCGAAGCTCAACAGCGCGACCTCCCACGGGATGTAGATCGACTGACGGAACGGCGACCACTGGGTCTCGTTGCGCATGTACTCTTCGCGGTCGAAGATGTAGCCACCGATGCGGATGTCGGACTTGCCGTTCAGCCAGCGCTTCGGGAAGGGCTGCAGCGTCGGGTAGAACGTCGGGGTACGAACACCCAGCGGGTTGGCGGCGCCAACGCCGGCCAGGATGCTGTAGTCCTTGCCCGGAACCACGTTGTTGTAGACCGCCGCATCGGCCTCGGTCGCGCAGGGCAGCGCGGCAGCGCCGTTGTAGCGCCAACGGTTGTTGCTGGCATAGGGCTCGTTGCAGTACTGGTCGACGTGATACCCCTTGGTCGGGAAGTTCATCATGATCGACGTCTGCACGCCGGCAGCCGGGTTGACCGACCACTCCTGGAGGGTCGTGGTCCAGGTGAAGCGCTGCTCCAGATCCAGCAGCCCCTGCAGGTTCCAGATGCCAGCCGGCGCGGTGGCCAGGGTCGGCTCGAGGAAGAAGGGGTAAGCCTGCGCGGTGACCTGGTTGGTGTAGGTCAGCACGTCCTCGAGGTGCAGGGCCTGGGTCGCGGCGCCGGTGCCATCACCGACCTGCAGATAGGCGACGTTGACCTTGATCGGCGCACCCGTGGTGACCGAGGCATAGCTATAGGTGGGGTTGGCGGCCTTCGGGTCGCCGTTGCCGGGCACGCTGCTGCCGTTCCACGCGTATCCGGGAAGGAAGTACTTGTCGGCCGCGACGCAGTTGGCCGGCACACCGTTGACGTGCTTGGTCAGGTAGCCGATACCATCGGGCTGGCCAAAGCCGACCGCGGAACCAGGCAGCATGCAGCGCGAGCTGGAGCCGCCATAGCACTCGCCGGCAACCACGAACTCGACGTGACCCATCTTCAGGCGGTCGAATGCCTCGGCCGGGGTGGTGGAGCCGCCGTCGTCGGCGTTATCCGGCGGGGCGCCGTAGAACGCGCTGGTCTGCAGCGGATAGCGGTGGGTCGTCCCGGCCGGATCCAGCGGGGAGACCGGGAACAGCGGCGAGGTGCAGCTGTTGTCCTTGGTGTTCATGTAGATGCCGTCGGCCTCTTCCGACAGCCAGCCGGTCCACACGTCGTACGGCGAGAGCAGGACCCAGTAGTCGAGCGCGTCGCGGCTGTTCTTGAACTCCTTGATGCGGACCTTGACGGCCAGCGCGTTGCCGGTCGTGTTGGTGACGTTGAACAGCGTCTGCCAACCACCCTCGGGCTGTGCGACATAGAACGCGGTCGCGATCTGCCCGGTGTTGGTGGCGGAACCGCCGGTGGGCCCGGCAGGCAGCTGATACGGAGCGCTCTGTGCAGGTGCAGCGGCCAGCGCGAGACTGCCAACGGCAGCGGCGACGGCCAGGTGCAGGCGCGATTTCATGGGATGCGTCATCGGTTAATCTCCTGTCGAGATTGCTGTGGAAGAAAAGGACTCCTGAGCCGCAGAGTCCGTTACGGGGGCGTCAGTCGTTGTTGTCTGTACTTCGGGCGCGGACGGAGCTTCGGGTGGGGCCACCGCCGGATCGGGAGTCGGGGCAGGCGGTGGGCCGCCGAAAATGGCGGCGGCATCGTGACGTGTGACATGGTACCACCGGCCGTCGACCTGCGCCCAGCGCTCACGCAGGACGGACTTGGTGCGGATCTTCTCGTCGTCAAGGGGCGAGATGAAGGTGTGGTCGAGCAGCAGATCGACCAGCGCCCGGCCGTCGGGCTCGTAGGTGACGCGGATCACCTCGATGCCGTGCCACTGGACCATCGCGCCAAACTGCCGCGCGAAGGTGTCGGCGGGGGTCTCGGCCCGATACGCCGGCGTCTCGAACTCGTAGGTCGCGTCGAAGTCGCGCTTGGCCTTCACCGCCCAACGGGCCTTGACACGCTCCACCAGCGCCCCGGTACGCGCATCATCGGGGATCGCCGGGCCGGCTGGCTCGGGTGCGGCGCCTTTCGTCTCGACCGACGGACCCTCGCCCGACTGCACATGCCCCGACCGCGGCGCCCCAACAGTGCCGGTGGACGTCGGCAGCGCGGCCGGCGCGATGCGGATGCCGGCGCTTGGGTCTTCGGGCCTGTCCGGGGTGGCGGTCGTGGTCGCGGTCTCGTCGAGCACCGGCGAGATGGAAAACGGAACAATGATTTCGGTTGCGTCCTCGGCCGCAACGAGCGGCGACCGCGCAAGACCGAACACGGCAAACGCGATCAGGGTCGCGCCGGCAAGGATCGAGAGCGCCTTGGCACCGCGACTCGTGATACCGTCTTGTTGATCGACTAATGGCTGCACAGTGAATCCAAGGCGTCTTTCGCTGGTGAATAACATGAGGGGACCCGCGGGTGCGAATTCAGATAAGCTGTCCATAGATGATGGCATCCATTCTCGTCTCGCCGTCGGGTCTATCTGGGCCTTTGCGCGTGGTCGTTTCTATCCGGGCCGCGGAATCCGGGGCCCCGGGTCGAGGGCTGATGGTCTTTGCGCTGCCACGGTTATAAAAGTAGCAACCCGCCCGCGCCATGTCAACCAGCCGTTTTGCATTTGTGAGATTTTCGCACCATCCGGCGCACATGTGCCGTTTTGGCAACAAGCCGAATCGACCTGCAGAGCCCGTGGGCCATGGCCTTAGGTCCATGCGTCGCGCGCACCGACCGACAAGCGCATCCGGGATCGGGCGGAAGTCAGCTTGAAACAACGAAGTGGCCACCACGCGACACTCGGGCCTGCGCCGGAGCCTGACGACCAGCGGTGGACCCGTGGCCGGATGGGACCGGCGCCAGCGCACCTGGCCTCCACGAGCGACTGACGAGCGTTCAGTTTGGCAGAGAGTCGTGGGATAATCAATGTGTTGTCGCGAGATCTGAAGGTTAGTTCTCGTCATTCGGATCTCGGCTCGGCCCGTTAGGCGCCCGCGTTGGCCTTGCATCCGCGGGGCGGCTCAAAGCGCTCGCGGCCCGGCGCGCCAGGCAGCCGATGCGCTACGATGGCGGGCGGGGCGATGCGGCTCGAGGACCATCGCCGTTGATTGGACGCCCCGTCCGTCCCCGAGGCCCGAGCGGTGCTCGCCGATGGGAGCCGGCGCAGGGTGTGAGAGAATACAGCACGCACCGTGTCCGGCTCGGGCACTGAAATTGATTCCAGCCTGGATCGACGCGACCACCGGTCCCGGAGCGGGATTCCGGGCCTGTCCCATGCGGGGAGGCGCGAGGCCCGCACCGGATCGGGCACTTTCCTGTTGGCCAGCTCGCGGCACGGGAGGCGACTTCGGCGCCGCGGCAACCGGGGTTGCTGTAAGGACCGGCCTTGGGCCGGTTTGCGTCCTCGGCTCGAGTCTGCCGCCACCTGCTCGGAACGCAGCCTATGACCCGTTTCTTTCTCATCTTTCTGCTGCTGGTGGTCGCGCTGTTCGCGGCCGAGCTGACGCCGCCCGTGCAGGAGACCGTCGTCCTGCCCTTCACCGCGGCCATCGCCAGGCTCTCTGCGGCACTGATGACCGCCTGGGACGACCAGATCGTCGCGCAGGGCAAGGTCATCTGGGATCGGACCACCGGCTTCGCCGTGTCCATCGAGGCCGGCTGCAACGGCGTGGAGGCCGCGATCGTTCTGGTCGCGGCGATGTTGGCGTTCCCCGCAAGCTGGATCGAGCGGCTCATCGGCATCTGCACGGGGGTCATCACCGTGCAGATACTCAACGTGGTGCGAATCGCCACCTTGTTCTATCTGGGCCAGTGGAGCCAGACGGCCTTTGAATGGGCCCATCTCTATGTCTGGCAGGCATTGATCATGCTCGACATCCTGATCGTGTTCCTGCTTTGGCTGCGGTGGCTGTCGCGCCGACGGGAGAGCGCACCCACCCCGGCGGAGGGCTAGCGTGGGCCCGATCAAACCTTTTGTTGCCAGGACGCTGCTGTGGCTCCCGGTCTGTTTCGCGGCCTGGTACTTCTTCTCGATCGTGCTGACCGCGCCCTTGGCGTGGGTGGTTGGCCAGATCATGACCTGGGCATTACCCTCGGTGATCGACGGTATTGCCCAAGAGGCCAACGGCCTGATCGTCATGACCCACCTGGCGGCGCCCCCGGCGACCACGGGTGGTCCGTCGGCGGGCGAGGTCCTGTTCGAGCTCAATGCGCTGAAGTACGGCTACTGCGTACCGCTCTACACGGCGCTCGTGCTCGCGAGCCCGGGCGAAGACGGGGTGCGCCTGCTGCGCTGGCTCCTCGGCATGCTCATCCTCGCCCTCGTGCAGGTATTCGGCATCACGACGGAGATCCTGAAGGTGCTGGCGTTTCAGCTTGGCGACCAGGCGCGCGAGGCGCTGGCGTTCCCGGCCCCCGGTTACGACGCGATCGCGCTGGCCTACCAGCTCGGGTATCTGATCCTCCCCCCGGTGGTCCCGATCGTGATCTGGTTTGGCCAATTCCAGCACACGCTCACCGACCTGTTCGGCAAGAGCATCCCGCGGCCGCCGGGGTCTGGATCTTGATTGCGCCGCGCATCAGGGCGGTGGGGGCGGGCTGGCCGCCAGGCCATAGCGCCGCCACCGGGTCTCGAATGGTGGGCTCGCGCCCGCCTGCAATTCGATCAGCGCCTCCATCGAGCGGCTCGCGCGCGCCCCGCGCATCCATTCCACGCGGATCCGGTACAGCGGCCCACCCCGCTGAACGACGCGTGCCTGCTGTGCGTCGGGGGTCACCGGCTGATTGCGTTCCTCGACCACGAGTCGCGCGTCATCGAGGCTGATTCCCTGCATGGCCGCCAAGACCGCCGCCGAGGCGAAGCTGAGATCGACGCCGAGCCCCCCGGCCGTGCGCGAGCGGCTGGTGCTGGTGGTGGTGAGCGGTATGCCGCCGCCCCCTGCCCCGGAGCTGTCGACGGTCAGATCGGGCGCAAGCCGTCGATAGAGGGCAGGGGTCATGCCGAGGACCTGTTGCAGCTCCTCGACGCTGTGGAACGGCCCGTCCGCGGCGCCATAGGGCCGTCCCGCCTTCTCGTAGTCCGGGTCTTCGGCGCCGTTGAGGAGACTCAGGTCGTCCTCGTCGCGCCAGTCGAGAATGGCATCGGCGATCTGGGCCTGCTCGATCTCATCGGCGCCCGCAATCTGCAGCAGGGCGGCGAGCTGATCTCGGGTCGCGGTGTTGAGATCGATGCGCGAGGCCTCGTTAAAGAGCGCGATCCGCAACGTCTCGCCATCGAAGCGCAGTGGCCGGGGTTGGCCGTCGGGGATCAGGACCTGTTCTTCGGCGAGCATATCCACCGGGACGCTGAGCAGGTCGAGTACAACGAGCTGGACGGCCGCATCGGCCAGGGCCCGGAAGCGGGCGTCGTCGAGCTGGTTTTGGGTCAGCGCGCTCTCGGTGCGCTGGGCCGTGGTGAGGCCAAGGGCCATGACCGTCAGCAACGCGACCACCCAAAGCACGATGACCAGGGCGATGCCCCGTTGCCGCGGGTGCCGTCCGCCAGCCGCCCGCGGCTGCCCGACAGCCCCATGGCTCAACGTCGGCTGGTCTCTAGTTGATCTTAGCACCCAGGCCTCCCGCGCCAGACAGAGTCAGGTCCATGGCCGGCCAGGACTGCGCCGGCGTGCTCAGCGCCAGCCTGACCAGCAGCGGGGGCCGGGGTTGCGCCACCCAGGTGTCGAGCCAGTCCGGGTCTTGCTCGCCCTCCGCGACCCCGAAGTACGCAAGCTGGAAGTCCTCGACCTGCGGCAGCAGGACCGTGCGGCCGTAGACGCCGCCGGCCACGTCGCGATCCAGCGGGCCGGTGTCGGCCGCGAGCGTCGACGACTCGTCCAAAGGCACCCAGCCGGGATGGTCGTCACCGCCTTCCAGGACGTCCGGATGCAGCAGCCAGCGCGTGAGCACGAGCCGGGGGTGCTCCCCGGCGTCCTCGAGCTCGAGTCGCAGCACATAGAGCCCCGGGATGCCGACGTGCTCGGACAGGGGCGCGACCCACTCCAAACGCTGCGCCTCCCCGGCGAATACGGGACGCTCGAGACCGTCAAAGACCAGACTGACGTCGCGCGTCTGGCCGATCGTGCGCGCGATGAAGTTATGCGCGACACGCTGGTCACTGACACGCTCGGAGACCGTGTCGACGCCCTCCCAGGCGCGTGAGCCGAGTCGCAGTCCGGAGAACAGGAGCACCAGGATGATGGCAACGAGCACCAACGCGATCAGTAGCTCGACCAGGGTGAAGCCGGGCGCACGTCGCCGGACGCGGCGGCCCGCGGTCGTTCGCCTCGGGGCTGGCCCGCGCGCCGGACGCATCACAACAGCGGCTCGCCGAGGCGCAGCGAGCGCAGCGCCACGCGCCGGGTCCCCCGCGTACCGGGCCAGGAGGCCACCGCGGTGACACGGTAGGGCTGCAGCGGCGGGTCCTCGCCAAGCCAGCCCTCCGGCTGATAGGGCTCGATATTGACGATCCAGTCCATGCCATCCTCCGGCTCGCCGCTGTGCACGCCGGCCTCCAACGGGATCGCGGCACCGACGTCGTTGAGCTTGGACTCGGCCAGCGCGACCGCGCGGCTGTAGTCGCCGCTGACGGCGGTCACGTTCATCGCGCGCGAGAAGATCTGCAGCAACACGCCGAGGGAGAGGGCGAGGATTGCGAACGCCACCAGGACCTCCAGCAGCGAGAATCCCTGCTCCGCGCGGCGACCGCGGTGGCGCTGCCCGCGGCGCGACGAGGACGTCTTGAAACGCACCCGTGCGCGGCTCATTCGCGCGCCCAGTCCGCGACCAGGATACGGCCCGTGAGCCAGTTGACACCGACCTGGTAGCCGCTCTCACCACGCTTGAGGATCACACGCCCGCCGGTGGAGGTGCCATCGGGGAAGAAACGCACGCCCCCGACCGAGTCGCTCTGCATCTCCCCCTCGGCGGCGACCAGCTCGATTTCGATACCCGATGGCAGAGAGCCGCTGCGCGCGTCGCCATCGATCTTGTAGCGCCGCGCCTCGACATCGATGATCCAGGCCACGTCGCGGCCCCCGGCGATTGCGATCTCGCGCGTCAGGCGCAACGCACCGGCGGTGCGGCGCGCGGCGGCCTTGAGCTCGACACCGGGAAACGCGGCCGAGACCAGCGGCGGGCCCACCGCGAGCATTAATCCGGCGATGGCCATCACGACCAGCAGCTCGACCAGCGTAAAGCCGTCTGCAGCCGATGCGCCGTGACGCCCTCGACCCAGGCGTCCTGTCAGTCGCGGCAACACGCGTGGGTGCCTGTCCGCGCGCTGGGAGAGGCGTGCTTGTGTCGCCGCGTCATCCGGCCCAACTGCGTACATCCTGGTTCTCGCCCTCGCCGCCCTCCTGGCCGTCGGCACCCAGAGACCAGACGTCGTAAGGACCGTTCTCCCCCGGTGAGCGGTATTGGTATTCATTGCCCCAGGGATCCTTGGGTACCTGACCCTTTTTCAGATAAGGC
>JAXGTD010000031.1:0-33027 GCA_040775095.1 Chromatiaceae bacterium
GATCAAGACCGCCGAGACCACCTGTTATGAGATCTTCCGCGAGCTGCTGCGCGAGGCGCGTCAGTTCGAGGTGGAGACGCTCCTGGTACTGGCGTCCCAGGAGGTGGTCGATCGGCTGCTCGATGAGGAATCCGCACACCTGGCAGAGCTCGCGGAGTTCATCGGCAAGCCGATACGCCTGCAAGCCGAGGCACTGTATACCCAGGAACAATACGACGTGGTGCTGATCTGAGCTCAGGCGCCGTGGCGCAGACGACCGAGCCCCTGGTGGCGGCGGGGCCGGGGGAGGCGCGACGCATCGGGGCTCATCTGCCTGGACCCGCACCAGTGGTGCCGTTGAACCAACATCCAGCCGTCGCGTCGAACCAGGCTGCCCCATCGCCTCACGGGAGCGCGCGGCACCCGATCCCCGCCCGCCATGAAACTGCTGCTTAAATCAGTCACCGCCAAGGCCGTCGCGTTGCTCGCAACGCTGACCATCGGCTTTGCCGTGCTCCTGCTGCTGGTGCGGCTGATGCTGCCGTACGCGAACGATCTGCGCGAGCAGGTGGGCCAGCAGCTTGGCGATTTCCTCGGGGTCGACGTGCGCGTCGGTGATCTGGCCATCCGCCTCGAGGGGCTATCGCCCCGCCTGACGGTCATCGACGCGGAGTTGCACGACCCCGTCGGTGGCCACCTGCTGCTGAGCCTTCGGGAACTGCGCGCCAGCCTCGATATCGCGGCGACGCTGCGCGCGCGCAAGCCGCGGATCGACGGTGTGACCCTGGTCGGCGCCGACGTCGAGGTACGGCGCACCGCCGAAGGCAAGTTGCGCATCAGCGGCCTCGACGCGATGACAGGGAACGATCCCGACGCGATGGGCTTCTTCCTGCGCGAGGGGCGACTGCGGCTCGCCCAAAGCACGCTGTACTGGAGCGACCGCTTCGCCGGCGTGCCAACGGTGGCGATCGCGATCGATCGGCTGGATTTCAACAACCATGGGCGTCAGCACCAGGTGCGCCTGGACGCCCATCTGGCACAGGATCCCGACAGGAGCTTGCGTCTGCTCGGCAGCCTCGATGGGGCCCCTCGGCGCCCCGACACCTGGTCTGGCCAGATCTATGCGCAGTGGCACACGGGCGATGTCGCCCGGGTGCTGATCGGCCGTCTGCCGGCGGGGCTACGTCTGTCCACCAAACGGATGCAGATCGACGCCTGGGCCCGGCTGCAGGATGGCCGGATCATCGAATGCCTCGGCGAGCTTGCCATGGATGGCCTGCTGTTGCGGCGCACCGATGGCGCACCGCGGTCCTTCGGGGCGGGGCCGGTCCGGGCGCTGGCGCGTTGGCAGCCACGTGCCACCGGTTGGCGCCTGCAGATCGCGGATCTGACCCTCGCCCAATCCGGCCAGCCGCCGTGGCACTCGGATCTGCTGCTGGAGCGGGATCGGCTACCCACGGCGGCCGGACCCGGGGGCGCCGCCGATGCCGAGCCGATCCCCGGCGCGTCGCGGGTGCGCTGGCAGGGGGCGGTCGAGCGCCTTCCGATCGAGCCGCTGCGCCGCCTCCTCGGCCTCGTCGACCTGGATCTGCCCACCCCGGCGACGCGGCTCCTGGCCGCGCCGATCGACGGCGAGCTGCGCGCCCTGGCGTGGCGGCTCGAGCAACGCGACGCGGCGCCGCATGCGATCGACTGGCGGGTGCTCGGCGACGTCAACGGGTTCGGCGCGGCCGCGGCCGCGCCGAACCCCGAGGTCCGGGGGCTGTCGTTGCAATTCGACCTGATGCCGGAGGCCGGCTATGCGCGCCTGGACACCTACGACGGGTTGATCGACCTGAGACCGTTGATGTCTGCGCCGACCCGCTTCACGCGCCTGGAGGGCGAGATCGGCTGGGACATCATGCCGGCGGGCTCGATCCGGATCAACGCGCCGCGGCTGATCGCGGACACGCCTGACCTGGAGACACTCACCCGGCTACGGCTCTGTGCCCATCCGTCCGGAGCCAGCCCGTTCATCGACCTGCAGACCCAGATCCGCGACGGCGACGCCGAGATCCTGGATCAGTACCTGCCAGTCGGGATCATGAACGATCAACTCGAGGCATGGCTCAAGCGCGCGCTGGTCTCCGGGCACCTGGATCATGGCGAGCTCCTGCTGCGCGGCAAGCTGGAGGACTTCCCGTTCGACGATCACCAAGGCCGGTTTCTGTTCTCCCTGGCGATCTCCGACGCCATTCTCGACTATCAGCCGCCGCGGGCGCGACCGGCGGTGCCGCAGGGCGATGCACCCGCGCTCATGCGCGACGCCCAGAACGGCCGCCAGCTCGGCTGGCCAAGGTTGGAGGAGGTCGCGGCCGATGTCCGCTTCGAGGACCGCGCCTTCGAGGTCGATGTCAGCCAGGCGAAACTGCTCGAGAGCGAGGTGATCTCCGGGCATGCCACGCTGCCGGACCTCTGGAATCCGACCTATCTGCACATCGCCGCGCGCGGCGAGGGTCCACTGAGCGATGGCATGCGCGTGCTCCGAGAGACACCACTGTCCTACAGGCTCGGCGCCATTGCCGGGGCGCTCCTGGTCGAGGGCGACGTGGGCGTCGCATTGGAGCTTGGCGTTCCGCTGAAAAAGGAGCTGCCGTTCACCTACCGCGGTGAGCTGAGCTGGCGCGAGGGGGATACCGCCTCGGTGGGGATCTCGGGCACCGACCTGCGTTTCAACGACGTCAGGGGACGCCTGGACTTCGACGGGGATGGTCTGTCGGCGCGGCGCATCGATGCCATCGTCGATGCTCAGCCGGTGCGCGTCGACGTCGCAACCCTCGACGCCGGCGGCCCGCGCGCGCGGACCCAGATCGGGATCGGGGGCCGCATCGGCATCGACGCGCTTCGTCGCCGTTTCCCAAACCGGCTCTGGCAGCTGGCCGGTGGAACCGCGGACTGGCGACTGGCGCTGACACTGAACAACGCCGATGTGCGCAAGCCAGATCCGCCGCTGGACTACGAGCTGCGCTCCGACCTGCGCGGTATCGGTCTGTCCCTGCCCGAGCCGTTGGGCAAGCGCGCCGGGGAGGCCATGGCGTTGTCGTTGAGCGGGCGCTTCGCGCGCACCGGGCCACTGGCGATCGACGCACGTCTCGGCAACCTCGGCGGGAGGCTCGAGATCGATCGACCGGTCGGTGGCATGGCCCATCTGGCGCGGCTCGCACTCGATCCCAGCGCGCTACCCACGCGGCTACCGGATCGGCCGGGCATCGTCGTTGGGGGCCGTTTGCCCTCTCTCGATCTGGGGCCCTGGCTCACCTGGTGGGCCGAGCAGGGGCAGGCGCTCCTGGCGAGCGGGCCAGGCGGCAACGACGCCGCGCTGCCAATCCTGCCGTCCCACCTCGAGATCGGCGAGGTCCGACTCGGTGCACTCGGACTGCATGGCGTCGATGCCACACTCGCACCCCGGGAAGGCGATGGTTGGAGCGTTCGCTTCAACGCGCGCGAGACCGATGGCGGCGTCGAGATCCCCGCCCAGCGGGCTGGCCCTGGCGCGGACGACGCCCTGCGCGTCCAATTCAGTCGGCTGGATCTCGCGACGCTCAAACCCGCGGGCGGCGGCGATGGAGCGGCAGACCTCGCGGACCCCCGCCGCCTGGGTCGGATCGCGCTTCGGGTCGATGCGCTGCATTGGGGCGAGGAGCTGCTCGGCCGGCTGGAGATCCGCACCGAGCCGATCACGGAGGGTGTGCGCTTTCGCGAGCTTACGCTCGTGGGTCCGCTTATCCGGATCGCGGGCGAGGGCCGCTGGAGCGTCGATACCACCGACTACCAACAGACCACCGCAAGCCTGAGCGCGCAGAGCCCGAACCTCGGTGAGCTGTTGCGCACCATGGGATACTACGACGCGCTGCAGCGGGCGCCGGCGAGTGCGAAGCTCGAGCTGGCCTGGCCCGGCGGTCCGCAGGGGCTTTCCTTGCAGCGCGCACGGGGGACCTTCCGCTTCGACGTCGGTGCCGGCCAGTTGCTGGACATCGACCCCGGGGTTGGCCGGATGCTCGGAGTGCTGAACATGGGTGCGCTCCAGCGCCGTCTGAGCCTGGACTTCAGCGACGTGGTCGGGGACGGATTCGGTTTCGACGAGGCGAAGGGCAGCATTGGTTTCAGCAACGGCCTGGCGCACATCGAGCGCCTGGACATCCTTGCACCGACCGCCGACATCCGCATCACGGGGACGACCGACCTGGTCGGCGAGCAACTCGACCAGGTCATTCGCGTGACGCCCAAGATCGGCTCCGGGGTGGCGATCGCCAGCGCCGTCGCCGGCGGGCCGCTGGTCGGCGCCGCCGTCTATCTGGCGGACAAGGTCGCCGGCGACGCTGTCGACCGCATCGGTCGCTATCAATACCTGGTCACGGGTCCCTGGGAAAAACCGCTGATGCGCCGCGCAAATGGCGCCGAGAGCGCGTCCGACCCCGCCAAGGCCCCGTCCGCGGGTGAGCCGCAGACCGGGTCACCCAGTGCGGCGCAACCCCCCGGCGCCGCGCCAGCGCACGACAACCCGTTCCTCGAGGGGTTCTGAGCACCGGTCCATCCGCGGCGGCGGGCAGCCACCGCGTTGTTACTCGTCACCGACGCCGCGCAAGTGTTATCGTTCGGTACTCGGGACACGAACACAATGGGCATCCTGAGCGCTGCCAACGGAGCCGAATGAGCCAGAAACCCCGGGTCGCCGCTGTCCAGATGGCCACCGGTCCGAATGTGAACGCCAATCTGATCGAGGTCGAGCGCCTGATCCGCGAGTCCGCGGAGGACGGCGCCCAACTGGTCGTGCTGCCCGAGAACTTCGCCTTCATGGGCAAGCACGACGACGACGTCCTCAGCTTGCGCGAGCCCGACGGCAACGGGCCACTGCAGACCTTCCTGTCGCGTACCGCCGCGCGTTATGGGGTCTGGCTCGTCGGCGGGACGATCCCGCTCGCCGCAACGTCCCCGGAGCGGGTACGCGCCGCCTGTCTGGTCTACGACGGCCGGGGCGAGCGCCTTGCCCGCTATGACAAGATGCACCTGTTCGACGTCAGCCTGCCCGGTGCCAACGAGCGCTATGAAGAGTCGGCAACGATCGAGCCCGGGGACGACATCGTCGTAATCGAGAGCCCGTTCGGCAAGCTCGGCCTCGCGGTCTGCTACGACCTGCGCTTCCCTGAGCTGATGCGCCGGATGCTCGACAGCGGCGTGGAGCTGATCGCCCTGCCGGCGGCCTTCACGGCGCTGACCGGCAAGGCGCACTGGGAGACGCTGGTGCGCGCCCGCGCGATCGAGAATCTCGTCTACGTTGTCGCCGCGGCCCAGGGCGGTTATCACCTCAACAGCCGCGAGACGCACGGCCACAGTATGATCGTCGACCCCTGGGGCGCGGTGCTGGCCCAGGTGCCGCGTGGCACCGGCTCGATCTGCTGCCCCATCGACCGCACCTTCCAGGACACCGTGCGGCGGACCTTCCCAACCATCGGGCACAGGCGTTTGAAATGCCGCTGACCCGGCGGCATCTCTTGGTTCATTCCGCTGCCTCCGAGCCCTTCATGAACGACCCCCTCGATATCGCCCGGCACCGCATTCTCGCCCCTGTCGGCCTCGCAGACGGCGACCTCGACCGCCTGATCGGGGCGCTGCACAGCCCCGCCATCGACGCCGCCGACATCTATTTCCAGAGCAGTCGGCTGCAGTCCTGGGTGCTGGAGGACGGCATCATCAAGGACGGCAACTTCAACATCGAGCAGGGCGCTGGATTGCGCGCGATCAGCGGGGAGAAGACCGGGTTCGCGTATTCCGACGAGCTGCACTTTCCGGCCCTGGCCCAGGCCGCGGACGCGGCACGGGCGATCACCCGCGGCGGCCACGCGGGGCAGGTGCAGATTGGCGGGCGCGCGCTGGCGCATCGACTCTACGAGCCGCTAAACCCGATCGAGAGCATGGCCGACGCGGACAAGGTCGCGCTGTTGCACCGCGTCGACGCCGCGGCGCGCGCCATCGATCCGCGGGTCAAACAGGTCATCGCCAGTCTCGTGTCGGTGCAGGACACGGTGTTGGTCATCGGGGACGACGGGCGCATGAGCGCAGACGTGCGCCCACTGGTCCGGCTCAACGTCAGCGTCATCGTCGAGCAGGACGGGCGCCGCGAGCAGGCATCCAGCGGCGGGGGCGCGCGCCGGGACCTCGGCTACTTCCTCGAAGAGGACAGGGCGCTGGGTTTCGCACGCGACGCGGTCCGGCAGGGCCTGGTGAATCTCGGCGCCGACGACGCCCCGGCCGGGCGCATGACCGTCGTGCTTGGGCCCGGCTGGCCCGGCGTGCTGCTGCACGAGGCCATTGGCCACGGACTGGAGGGCGACTTCAATCGCAAGGGCACCTCGGCGTTCGCCGGACGCATCGGCGAGCGGGTTGCGGCGCCCGGCGTGACCGTGGTCGACGACGGGACACTGGCGGGCCGGCGAGGCTCGCTGAACGTCGACGACGAGGGCAACCCAACGCATTGCACCACCCTGATCGAGGATGGCGTGCTGGTTGGCTATATGCAGGACCGGCTCAATGCCCGACTCATGGGCGTGGCACCAACGGGAAACGGTCGCCGCGAGTCCTACGCGCACCTGCCCATGCCGCGGATGACCAACACCTACATGCTTGCCGGGCAGCGCGACCCGCGCGAGATCATCGCCTCGGTCGACAAGGGGCTCTACGCGGTGAATTTCGGCGGCGGGCAGGTGGACATCACGTCGGGCAAGTTCACGTTCTCGGCCAGCGAGGCGTACCTGATCGAGAACGGCAAGGTCGGGCGGCCGGTCAAGGGCGCGACGCTGATCGGCAACGGCCCCGACGTGCTGACCCGGGTCAGCATGATCGGCAATGACCTGGAGCTCGATGCCGGGGTCGGCACCTGCGGCAAGGAGGGCCAGAGCGTTCCGGTGGGCGTCGGCCAGCCGACACTGCGCATCGACGGCCTGACCGTTGGTGGCACCACAGCCTGAGCGGCGGCCCACCACGGGCCCCCGCTCGCCGTACTCCGCGCCGCGTCCCGCCCGGCCGACCGCGCGCGTGGCAAGGCGCCTCGCCCCGGTTTGCCCAACCACCCAAACGTCATCATCTCCGCGCTGAGCCCAATTCCAGGAAACCCAACGTCACCACCATGCCAAATTCAGTCGTTCCCTCGGCCGTCGAGGACACGCGCGAGCAGCTCGCCAGGCTCGAGCAAGCCATCGAGGATCTGCTGGCCGAGGCCCGCCGCCAGGGCGCCAGCGCGGCCGAGGCGGTCGTGAGCAACAGCACCGGGCTCGAGGTCAGCGTGCGACTCGGGGAGGTCGAGACCGTGGAGCATACCCGCGACCACGGGCTCGGCATCAGCGTCTTTTTCGGGCATCGCAAGGGGTCCTCGAGCACCTCGGACCTGAGTCCGGCGGCGATCCGGGACGCGGTCCAGCAGGCCTGCACCATCGCGACCCAAACGCAGGAGGATCCGTGCAACGGCCTCGCCGCGGCGCAGCTGATGGCCACCGAATCGCCGGATCTCGACCTCTATCATCCCTGGTCGATCGCGGTCGCAGACGCGGTACGCCTCGCCGGGGAATGCGAGGACGCCGCGCGCGGGGCGGACCCACGGATCGTCAACTCCGAGGGGGCCAGCCTGTCGACCCACGCCGGTATCCAGGTCTACGGCAACAGCAACGGCTTCATCGGCGGATATCCCACCACCCGCCACGGCCTGAGCTGTGCGGTGGTGGCCAAGGACGCGCAGGGGATGCAACGCGACTACTGGTGGACGAGCGCACGCTCGGCGGACGATCTGGAGGCGCCCGAGTCCGTCGGCCTGCGTGCCGCGCGGCGTACCCTCTCGCGGCTCGGCGCCCGCGCCCTGCCCACCTGCAAGGTGCCGGTGCTCTATCGCGCCGAGCTGGCGGCCGGGCTGCTGCGGCACCTGGCGAGCGCGATCAATGGCAACAGCCTGTACCGCAAGTCGAGCTTTCTGCTCGATATGCTCGGCGAGCAGATCTTCCCCTCCTTTGTCCGCATAGACGAGCAGCCGCACAAGCCCCGCGGCCTCTCCAGCGCCCCGTTCGATGGCGACGGGGTCGCCACCCGCCCCCAGGCGTTCGTCGAGGGGGGCGTGCTGCGCAGCTACGTGCTCGACCACTATTCGGCGTGCCGGCTCGGCCTGCAGACCACCGGCAACGCCGGGGGCGTGCGCAACCTCGGTGTCAGCATGGGCGAGCGGGACCGCGAGGCGATGATTCGCGAGCTCGGCACCGGCCTGTTCGTCACCGAGCTCATGGGGCACGGCGTCAACAACGTGACCGGCGATTATTCTCGCGGGGCCAGCGGCTTCTGGGTCGAGCACGGCGAGATCCAATACCCGGTGGAAGAGATCACGATCGCCGGAAACCTCAAGGAGATGTATCGGCACCTGGTCGCCGTCGGCAACGACTGCGACTTTCCGGGAAGCACCAGCACCGGATCGTGGCTCATCGAACAGATGACGATCGCCGGCGAATAGCGCCGGACGGGCGCCGACGTGTATCCGACCTCCGACGCCCTGGAACAGGCCGTGGCCATCATCGAGCAGTCCCCCGGGTCTGCAGCCGCTCTGACCCTGTTCGCGCTGGTCAACACCCTCGAATACGAGCGCGCCGGGTGCCTGTTCAAGCTCACGAAGCTGCGTGATCTCGACGTCCCGCACCGCGCGATTGCCTATGGGCTCATGGAGCGGCTGGCCGAGGGGAGGATCGGTGACGAGGACTGGAACACGGCAAGGCGGCGCATGGACATCGCCATTCGTGGTGGTTGACACTGGCGGCGGGGGCCAGACGGGCGCCGGTTCCCGGAAGAAATCGCGTTAGGCGGCGTTCCAATCCAGGGAACCGGGGGGGCCGCAGCGCATCGGCACGGACCGCGGCTGCAATGCCCCAGGGGTGCCGCGCCGCGTCGACTCGGGATGTGTATCGACAGGCCAAAATAAAGAAACCCCGGCGCTCGGGGGGGACCGCCGGGGCAACCGAATCCCGGCAAGGGGGGGCCGGGAAACTAGGCCGCACGGGAGGGGGGGTCCCGCCAGCCTGAGTTACGTCATGTAACCTCGAACAGTTAGGAGTATAGCCTGACAGGAAAAGTTCCGTCACAAGAAAACAATGGTTTTCTGATAATATCGGGCCGATCGGGGCGGGGCTCGGCGCATTGGGCCATCGGGGCAGCGGGCGCGGCCGCCCGCGTGCGTGGGCACGCGGTTTATGGCAGCGTGACCTGTACGAACTCCGACGGACGCAGGATCTCATCGGGACGGCTGTCGAAGACCACGTCCAGCTCGTAGACGGCGCCGTCGGGATCGATGCGGACCGCCTCCACGCCCAGGCTGTAGATCACACCGTCTCGAACCCGGCCGCGGACGTTGATCTTGGCCGGCTGGCCAGGCCGATAGCGGCGCAGCACATCGGCGGTGACCAGGATGCGTGCCAGCATCCGATCGGTCGGCGCCACGGCGATCAACGGGGCCTGCTGGAGCGTCTTGTAGATGACGGCGCCCTGATAGGCGTTGCGGGCGACGACGATGCCATCGAAAGGCGCGCGCAGCTCGGTACGCTCGAGCATCACGTCGGCGGCGGTCTGGGCCGCCTTGGCGGATTCGGAGTCCGCCAGCGCGGCGATCTGATTGAGCTCCGCGTCTTTGAGCTCCTCGATCGCAATCAGACCCCGGTCGAACATCTCCTGGGTGCGCTCGAGCTCCCTCTGGGCATCCTCCAGCGCAATCTGGCCGCGCGCGACCTGTGCCCGGGCCCGGAGCGCATCGGCCTGCGCCTCGCGCTGGTCCATCTTCAGCAGCACTTCACCCTGTTTGACGTGCTGCCCCGGCGTGACAACGACCTGCTCGACGACACCGCTCTCGACCGCGCGCATCTCGACCTTTTGCAGCCATTCCAACCGCCCACTCATCTGGAGCGCGGACGCGGCGGCGCTGGCGGACATCAGCATCAGACCCAGAAGGGGCTGGGACAGGGTTCGGCGGTTCTGACTGGCGATCATGGCTTGCATACGTTCTGTTTGTGGTTAGGGCCAGGGCGCCGAGTCCGGGCCCCGCAATGGCTCGCGTGCACCCGAGCCGCGGATCGACGCACCGCAATGCCGCCTGGCGGCAGTCGCCAGCCCGGCCCATCCATGAGCGGTGACCTGCTCAGGCACGTCAGCGCACGGGCCGACCCTGCAGGGCATCGAGCTCGGCCATCGTCAGTGCCTGACAAAACGCGACCTGCTCCTCGTCGCGCCGCGCGCGGGTCTGTTGGCTCATCGAGAAGCCAAGATCCGCGGCGGCCTCCAGCTCGTAGAGTGTGCGGCTCTCATCGAGCTTCAGGTCCCGCCAAGCCGACTCGCTGTGCGCCTGTTCGGCCATTACCCGGAGCAGCTCGAGCCGGGTCAGGAGCTCCAGCGCCTGTTGGCGCACCTCCATCGCGAGCACGGCGCCCGCCGCCTCCCCGCCCTCCTGGCGCAACCGGCGCAGCCAATCGTTGTGCTGCAGCGCGTTGTCGACGACCTGCTCCAACTCGGGAAGCCGCGGGGGCGCCGCCGGCCGTTCAGGCGCGATCAGCTCACGCGGCAGTTCCTTCGGCCGTCCAATGGCCTGCGCCAGCAACGAGCGGGTGAGCCGCTGCGCGGCCTCGCTGGCCGCGCGCTGGCGTCGGATCAGTTGATACTCGGCCTCCAGCTCCGCCACCCGCAGCGGCGAGAATTGGCCCAGCTCGGCACGGGCATTGGCGCGGTCGAACTGCACGTAGGCCACCGCCATCGCCTCGTTGTCGCGCGCGAAGCTCAGGTCGGCGAGCAGCACATCGAAGAACCGCTGCATGACCTCGAGCCGTTGCGCGGGTTGCGGCGCCAGCAGCGGCGACCAGGCGGTGTCTCGCCAGGGATCGACGCCGCGGGAGTCACCGAATACCAGCCTGTGGCAACCGAGAAACAACGGCTGTCGGCGCGGATACAGGCGCTCGTCCGGCGTGACGGCCAGACGCGGATGCTTCGCCGACAGCGCCAGGGCCTGGTCAAGGCTCAGCGGCTCGGGCACCGCCGGGGGCGGGTTGTCGGCCTGCGCCGCCACCGTGACCGCCGCCATCAGCTGCAGACAGAACGCCGCCGCCGCCCAAGCCATGGTGGATCGCCATGCGGCAATCGGACCCGATCGGTTCTTCATCTCGCGCAGCCCCCCAAAAAGCGCACCATGGGCGCCATCCCCCGGTGCCAAGCCATGACAGGGCGATGATCATACCGGTTCTCGCGGTCCGCTGGCAGCGGGTCGCCGGCGTTGGGAAGCCCCCCCGGGTGGGCCCGACGCGGCACCGGGGCTCGCGCACGCCGCCGGAAGCGGACCTGCGCTGGGCCACGAACATCGATAGCAAAACGCTCGGCAATGGCATGGTTGCACGCCGCGAGATCGGCTCGTGCGCAGAAGCATGCGTCTCCCGGATCGTTCCATTCTCGACGACTCGATCTCCCGGAACTGCCCGGCAGTCCCCGGTCCACACGGCTCGATCGAACTTTCGTTTCGTGATCGGCTCCCAATCGGCATAGAATCGACGGTCGCAGTGATCGGCCGGCGTCGGTTGGCCGTGGATCCATCCCGGCCTCGGTCGCCCGGTCATGAAGCCGTGAGTCTCCGAAGCGTCAGAACCCTGAAACCGTGCTGTCACCGTCTGCGATTGCCACCCCGCGGTACACCCGCCCAGTTTCCGGCAGCACGCGACTGATGCCGCGGCGCGCCCGCCACCCGGACGAACCTGGTGCGGATCGGCGCGCGGACGACCCCTGCCACGCGTCGGCATGGGTCGGATGAGATGCGAACCTCAACCAGGATGCTTGACCACATCAAGGCCCAGGTCGCGGAAGCCATCAACGCCCTGACCCTCCCAACGCACGCCCGGCTGGTCTCGCTGGTGATCGCGTTGCCCCGGGCACCCGCCGGCGCGCCACAGCTGCCGGGCGCGCAGTTTCAGTTTCTCCATACCCATCGCGACGAGCTGCGCGCCGGCTACGGCTCGGCCGCAGAGTGGCAGGCCGACGGCGCGCGGCGGCTGCAACGGCTGGCCGCGGTCGCGCAAGGCCTGACGCGAGACTGGTACCGCGCCGATCCCGGCAAGACCGGATTCGACGGCTTCGCGATGCTCGGCTTCGCCGCGGTCGCGGATGCCTCCGCGCGGGTGGACGACCAGCTACCCAATGCGCTGCTGTGGGTTCCGGAGATCGGGCTGCATAGCCGCGAGGGCAAGGCGGCGCTGATCCTGTCCGCCGCCCTGCCAACGACGCCGGAGACGCTGCGAAAGCGTTGGGACGCGGCACTGGCCCGGCTCGTACCGCGGCTCTACACTCCAATTGCGGGACCTCGGATGGCGGCCGGGCTGAGACGCGACTTCGACGAGCCCGACCGCGGCGGCTGGGGCGGGCTGGTGGACGATGCCTTGAAGCGCATCGCCGACGGCGCACTGGAGAAGGTGGTGCTCTCGCGTCGGCTGGACGTCACCGGCAAGCGCTACTTCGATGTCGGACGGCTGCTCGGCGCCCTTGCCTGCCTGTTCCCGTCTTGCCAGATCGTGAACCTGCGCCGGAAGGAGTCGAGCTTCATCTCGGCGACGCCGGAACGCCTGCTGAGCAAGCAGGGCCTGAGGTTGGAGGTGGACGCCATCGCCGGGACGGCGACCCGCGCCGAGACCACCGAGCTCGATGCGCAACTGGCCGAGGCGCTGCGCAGCAGTGACAAGAACCTGCGCGAGCACCGGCTGGTCGTTCGCGCCATCGCCGAGGCCCTGGCCCCGTACTGCAAGCGCATCCAGACGCCAGACGAGCCGCGGCTGCTGCGGCTCAGTAACGCGCAACACCTCTGGAGCCCCATCCAGGCCGATCTACAGGCCGGCGCCAACCTGTTCGAGCTTGCCGAGCACCTGCACCCGACGCCGGCGACGAACGGCGCACCGCGCCGTCAGGCGCACGAGTGGCTGCGCAACGGCGAGCCCTTCGTGCGCGGCTGGTATACCGGCGCGGCCGGCGTCCTTGAGCCCGATCTGAGCGGCGAGCTCTGGGTGCTGCTGCGCTGCGCCCGGATCTGCGGCGACCGCGCCGAGCTCTACGCCGGCGCGGGGATCGTCGCCGGCTCCGACCCGCAGTCAGAGTGGGACGAGACCGAGGCCAAGCTCGGCGCCATACTGAGCGCGCTGCAGTACGCGGGAGCGATCAACCCGACACCGACATCGGCTGCCGCGGCCTGCGCTGGGCGCTGGCGCTGCTCGATGGGCTTGTGGCTTCGGGACTGGCGACGCTGGTGCTCTCACCCGGCTCCCGCTCAACGCCCGTGGTCTTGGCCGCCCAGCGCCGGCCGGAGATCGAGATCGTGCCCATTCTCGACGAACGCAGCGCCGCGTTCTTCGCCCTTGGTCTGGCGCGCGCGTCCCGGCGCCCGGTGGCGGTACTGGCCACATCCGGGAGCGCCCCCGCACACTGGTATCCGGCGGTCATCGAGGCGGCCGAGTGGGGGCTCGCGTTGGTCCTGCTGACCGCCGATCGCCCACCCCAATGGCGCGGCTGGGGGGCCAACCAGACCATCGACCAGACCCGGATGTTTGGCCCATTCGTACGCGAGTTCCACGACCCGGGACTCCCCGATGGCAGCCCCGCCGGCCTGCGTGCGATGCGGGCCCTCGGGCTGCGTGCCGGCAGCGTCAGCCGCGCTCCCCGGCCCGGGCCGGTGCAGATCAACCTGCCGTTTGACGAACCGTTGGTACCGAGTGGGGACTGCCTCACCGCCGCGCCCCCGGCAACGCCACGGGCGGCGACGGAACGCTCCGAGGCGCTGCACATCCGCGACTGGCCCAGTGGCCGCGGCCTGATCCTGATCGGCCCGGGCGGGCTCGCCCCGGCCGCCGCTCTGGCCCTCTGGCACTGCGCCGCACGGTTCGCGCTCCCGGTGCTGACCGACCCGCTCTCCGGGCTGCGCTTCGGGGCCGCGCCACGGCATCGCGTCACCGGCTACGACGCGCTGCTGCGCAATGCCGCGGCGGCCCGTGCGCTGCGCCCCGACTGGGTGCTGCGACTGGGCCGCGCGCCGGTGTCGAGGCTTCTGGGCGAATGGATCGCCGGTATCCCGGCAATCCTGGTCGACCCCACCACGGGCTGGTGCGATCCGTCCCACGATGCCTCGCACCGCCTCGTGGTCGATCCCGCCGCGTTCTTCCACGCCCTCGCTCGAGGCGAGCTGATCGAGGCCGATGCGCACTGGCTGGAACGCTGGAGGGATGCCGAGCGCCACGTGCAGCGTATCGCCAAGGCCCACCTGGCCAACGCGCCCTGGTGTGAAGGCCACATCGTGCGTACCCTGGTGGCCCGTCTGCCCGCCGGCGAGTCCTTGTTCTGCGCCAACTCGCTGCCGATCCGCCAGCTCGACACCTGGTCAGGCACACGCGAGGCGCCGTTGGTGGTCTATGGAAACCGGGGCGCCAGCGGCATCGACGGCCAGATGTCCACGCTGGCCGGGCTCAACCATGGGGGCCGGCGAACCTGGGGGCTGCTCGGGGATCTCTCCTTCTGCCACGACCTCAGCGGCCTATTGCTGGCCAATCGACTCGACCGACCGGTGCTGGTGCTCAATAATGGCGGCGGGCGCATCTTCGACTACCTGCCCCAACAGGGACTGCCGGACCTCGAGCGGCTGTGGCGCACCCCGGTCGCGCCAGACCTGGGCGCACTGGCCAGGCCGTTTGGTTTGGCGCATCGGTTGATCGAGGACGCGGCCGGCCTCGATCTCGCCCTGGTCGAGGCGACCGCGACCGATTCGCCGCGGGGCATGCTGCTCGAGATCCGCATCGATGCCGAGCGCAGCCGCGCGGTCCATCAGGCCTTCTGGACGCGCGTCTCCGCGGCGCGGATCGTCGACGATGCCAATCCCGATGGGGGCCCGGCCGGCCCGTCCTGACCGCCAATCAACCACCGAGTTTCAGCGTGAACCCAGAACTGACGCCGTCCAATCCCATCGCCTGGCAGCAGCCGGCGCATGTCGACTACACCGACATCCTCTACCAGCAGGCCGAGGGGATCGCGAAGATCACCATCAATCGGCCCGAGGTGCGCAACGCGTTTCGCCCGGAGACGGTGCACGAATTGATCGACGCCTTCCACCGCGCGCACATGGATCAGGCCATTGGGGTCATCATCCTCACCGGCGCCGGCGACCTGGCGTTCTGCTCCGGCGGCGACCAACGCATCCGGGGCCACGAGGGCTACCGTGACGGCCAGGGTACCGAGCACCTGAACGTGCTGGAGCTGCAGCGCCAGATCCGCACCCTGCCCAAGCCCGTGGTCGCGATGGTCGCCGGTTACGCGATTGGTGGTGGCCATGTGCTGCATCTGATCTGTGATCTGACCATCGCCGCCGACAATGCCCGCTTCGGCCAGACCGGACCGCGGGTCGGGAGCTTCGACGCGGGCTTCGGTTCCGGGCTGATGGCGCGCACGGTTGGCATCAAGAAGGCCAAGGAGATCTGGTTTCTCTGTCGCCAGTACGACGCCAACGAGGCACTGGAGATGGGCCTGGTGAACACCGTGGTCCCGCTGGCAGAGCTCGAGGCCGTCACCCTGGACTGGTGTCGGCAGATGCTGCGGCACTCACCGACGGCACTGCGCGTGCTCAAGGCCGCGTTCAATGCCGACACCGACGGCCTGGCCGGCATCCAGGAGTTGGCCGGCAACGCCACGGCGCTCTTCTACACGACGGCCGAGGCGCAAGAAGGGCGCGACGCCTTCATCGAGAAGCGCGCCCCGGATTTCCGGCATTTCCCCCGTCGTCCCTGACGCCGCATCGGTGCGATCACAAGGCATGAAGCACGGCAGCCGGCGCGTTCAGGCCACCCGCTGGATCGCCGCCTCGCGCCCGCGCACGCTGCTGCTGGCGCTCACCCCCGTCGCGGCCGGCATCCTGCTGGCGCTGGCCGACACGGGGCAGATTGCCCCCCTGACGGCGCTCGGGACCCTGCTCGCCGCCGCCGGCATCCAGATCGGCACCAACCTGCACAACGACGCGGCCGATTTCGAGCGCGGTACGGACACACCCAATCGGGTCGGTCCACCCAGGGCATCAGCCCAGGGCTGGTTCCCGTCGGGGCAGGTGCGGCGCGCCGCGCACGTCGCGTTCGGGATCGCCTTCACGATCGGGCTGCTGCTCGTGTGGCGCGGCGGATGGCCCATCCTGGCCCTCGGGCTCGCCGCGATCGTCTCGGGATACGCCTATACCAGCGGACCGCGGCCAATCGCCTGTGGGCCGTTCGGCGAGCTCTACGTGCTGTGCTTCTTCGGCATCGCCGCGGTCGCCGGCACCTATTACCTGCAGACTCTGACCCTGAGTCCGGACGCGATGCGGCTTGGCGTCGCCCTGGGCCTGCCCGCCGCGGCGGTGTTGCTGATCAACAACTATCGCGACCTCGAGACCGACCGCGTCGCCGGTCGCCGTACCCTGTGCCACACGCTGGGCCGCCCCCGCGCGCGCCGGCTCTACGCGATCCTGCTGCTCCTGCCTATGGTCATGATCGCGCTGCCCGGCCCAATCGCCGGGGCGTCGATCCGGACCTGGCCGGTGCTGCTGGCCCTGCCCTTCGCCCTGATGCTGATCGGCCGGCTCGGGCGCACGACGCCAGGCGCCAGGCTGAACGCGGTGCTGGGCCAGACGGCGGTCTATCAGGCTTTACTGGTCGTCCTGCTCAGCCTCGGATTCGCGCTCACGCCGACCTGAGCCGAGGGCGGCGCTCCGGCCCGCTCAGTCGTATTCGTCGGCCCGGCGGGCATCGCCGCGGACCTTGTCGACGGGATAGCGTTGCTCGTTGAGCGCGATCTTCTCATTGGCCGCGGCCACGAGGTCGATGTCGAGACGCTCGGAGAGACGGATCAGGTAGATCAGGATATCGGCCATCTCGTGCGCCACGGCCCGCTTCTTAACCTCATCCAACCCGGCGCTCTGGGCCTCGCTGAGCCACTGAAAATGCTCGATCAGCTCGCCCACTTCGCCGGCGAGCGCCATGACCAGATTCTTCGGCGAGTGGAATGGCTCCCAGTCGCGCTCGCGGGCAAAGCGCAGCAGGCGCTGGTTGAGCTGCTCGATGCTGTCGGTCTGCATGGCTGGTCTGACGGCCGGTGGGATGCGCGGCAGGGCTCCCGGGCGGGGGATCCGCGGTTCAGATCTCGAGTAGGTGTGCCATCGTCTTGTAGAAGACGTCGAGCCAGGGCTCTTCCTGCGTGAATGTCATGTAATGCGGGCGCGCGCCCGCCGATTCCCGCGAGGCGACGAAGCTGATCGAGTCATCCGGGGCCAGGTCGACCTGGAAACGTCGAAAGCCGCCGGGGATGAAGAGTCTGAGGCCACAAGGGTACTCCTCGCCACCAATGAGCTCCGCGACCAGCCCGGAGGCACGGTCGTCGCGCTGATGGTAGTCGTTCGGCCAGATCTGTCGCATGACGTCGATCCGGACGAACTGGTTGCGCACGTCTTTGAAGGCCCGGAACAGGGGGGCCGCAGCCTCGCTCCTTCTGCGCGCCGCGAACTTGCGCTCCTCGGCCTCACTGAGCCTCGAGTCAATCGCCTGGTTCGCCTCGGCCCTTATTCGCTTCAGCGTCTCATTCATGCTGCGAATCCTGCCCCTGATCGGGAAGCCGGGTGGTTGCCAGCGAGCGGCGCGTCGCGAACACAAGCTGCCGAACGGATCCGCCCCAATCCATCTGTCTCGTCGCTACGTCGACGCCTCACCGACCGGGCACCCCAGCTCTCACGCGCGGCTGCATCGTTCCTGGCCCCTGCGGGGCGCCCGTCGTCCCATTCGCGAACGACCCGCCGGCTGGGGCTCGCCTGGTTGAGGCCCGCGCCACTCGGTTTCCGGGCCCGATCCACGCGAGAGAACCGGGCTCACCGGACACCCGCGGCGAGGATAGACGCCCTCGCCGACATTAGCGCCTGCGTGGGGTGGCGTCAACACGGCCGCTGGCCGGGAAGGGGCCCTTTTCGCCCTTGTTCTCCCCGCCCGGACCCGCCGGGACCCTGCACCTGGGCAGCCCCCGCCGGCGGGCGCTGCCGCCGCGCTGGTGCCGCGACAAGGTCGCTAGTCCTCCCAACGTCCGACGCCGGGGATCAGGACCCGGTGCTCGTTGTATACGCCATCGAGGGCGCCCCGGTGGCAGGCGTCGCAGTTGCTGAAGCTGCCAACGCCCGGATTGCCGCGGACCAGACGATCGGGGATCTCGTGGTGCTCACGCTGGAAGTAACGGGTCGTGCTGATGCGCGGTAGGCTGCCGCCGACACCTGGCGCGACGGCAAAGGCCCGCGAGCGCGAACGCTCTGCCCGGTCGGCTGCATTGGCCTCGAGCCAGGCGGCGATCTCAACACGTCGTCCCTCCGGCAACGAGGCATCGTCGCCGAAGTGGTCCAAGAGGGCATTGGCGGCCATGATCCGCCGCCACGATTGGGCGGGCAGCAGTCCCGGCTGATAGGCCATGTGGCAGGCAGAGCATTCCTCCTGATAGCCAGGGTTGCGCACCGGCGCAATATCGGCCCGGGGCGCGAACCAGCCGGGGTGATCGTTGCCATCGTCCTGGTCATCGTCGGCGTCGCTGAACGCGAGGCCGGCCACAGAGAGTGAGAACAGTCCTGCCACCAGGGCAGTGAGCTTGAGCTTGGATGGTCGCATGTGTATGTCTCCTCAGGGGGAGGGACCCGGGACCCCGGCGGCCCCGGGGGGTGGTTACTGGGCACGGAGGTAGGCGATGAAGTCGGCCTTTTCGGTCGCGCTGCATGCGCGTCCGAAGGTCCAGCGACAGTTTCGCAGCAGCCATTTCTCGACCTTGTTGGCGTCCTGCAGGCGTCGCGGGTTCACCGATGGGGCCATCGGGTCGATGGCTTTGCCGGTCTTGACATGGCGGCCCGCCTGGGTGAGATCGCGACCGTGGCAGCTTGCGCAGCTGCGCGCCGGGGAACCGTCCGACTGTGTCTGCTCGCGGGTCCACGCGGCAGCACCGGCCGCGGCATCGGCCGCGGTCACGGCGGCGGGAAGCGCGGCCATCGCGGTCATGCTCAGGATCAGTAAGGTACGGAGTGTCATTGGTCGTCTTGCTCCATTCGGGGTTGAATCTTGTCGTCGGGGGTTTCAGTCCCGTCGCTTGAATCCGGTGAACATCGACGCGACGAGGTTTTCCCGGTGAGACAGACTCGAGAACAGCACGCCTGCCACGTGGGCGAGGATGAACACCAGGGTCAGGTTGGCGAGCACCTCATGGGTCTCTTCCATCGCCTCGGCCCAGAACACCGGCAGACCACCCATCAGCGGCGCCAACGGACCGGAGAGCTCCTGCGTGCCGTAGAGCGCCATACCGCTCAGCCCGGTGGCGCTCACCAGCACGAGCAGCGCGACCACCATGGCCCCACCAGCGGGGTTGTGACCGAGATAGCGCCTGGCGCGGAATCGCAACGCGTCGCGAAGGTAGGCGAGCACCTGAGCCGGGCCGCGCACGAAATCACTGAAGCGGGCATGCCGGGTGCCGATGACTCCCCAGAGCAGGCGCACCGCGATCAGGATCAGGACGAGATACCCGGCCCAGACGTGGACGCCGAGCAGATCGTCCTCCACCAGAAAGGCGGTCGTGAAGGAGGCGACGAGAGACCAGTGGAAGACGCGCACCAGCGGGTCCCAGACGCGTACCCGCGCGGTCGGCGGCCGGTCCATCGTCGGGAACATCGCGTCGGGGGCTTTCGGACCGGCTTCAGTTGCGATCGTCATGGTTGTTGACTCCTATATTGAGGTGACGGGTCGATCGGGCATCGAGGCCTGAGCCCTCGGCACCCGCTGGAGCCCAGACTAGTCCCCGCGCGCTGACCGATCGCTGTCGCGGTTTGTCAGCGAATTGTCAGGCAGACAAGCGGATACTCGTCCCCGCTGCCTGGTGGCGACGGGGCGAGACGCACGAGCGCTCCGCGCGACCCGGCCGGTCGCCTCGCTTGGCACGCATCCATGGAGCCTCGCTGCATGATCCGGCACAGACACCGCCGCTCGACCATTGCCCTGCTCGCCTTGATGAGCGCGTCCCTGGCCGCCCCGGCGCTCATGGCAGAGGAGCGCGGCGCCGATCAACACGACCAGGATCGGGCACGCCAGGCGCTGGAGCACAGCGAGGTCCGGCCCATCGCGGACGTGCTCGCGGCCGTGACAACCAGGGTGCCGGGCGAGGTGGTCGGGGTCGAGCTGGAGCGCGAGCACGGCAACTGGGTCTATGAGATCAAGGTCATCGCGAGCGACGGGCGCCTGCTCGAGGTAATGGTCGAGGCCGCCACGGCGCGGGTCATCGATGTGGAGGCCGACTGATGCGGGTGCTGCTGGTGGAGGATGACGATCGCGTCGCCGATGGCGTCATCAACGCACTGCAGGCGTCTGGCTTCGTCGTCGAGCATGTCGGCGACGGCGAAGACGCGTGGTTTCGGGGAGACACCGAGAACTGGTCTGCGGTGGTCCTGGACCTTGGCCTGCCCGGCATGGACGGGCTCTCGGTGCTGCGGCGCTGGCGCGCGGCCGGACAACGCTTCCCGATCCTGATCCTGACCGCCCGTGGAGACTGGAACGAACGCGTTGAGGGTATCGATGCGGGCGCCGACGACTACCTGCCAAAGCCGTTCCGGATGGAAGAGCTGATCGCCCGGCTGCGGGCACTCGTCAGGCGTGCGGCAGGCCAGGCCTCGGCGGTCTTGACGCACGGACCGGTCAGTCTCGACACCCGCCGTCTGAGCGTGAGCGTCGACGGCGTTGCGGTGCACCTCTCGCCGCAGGAATACCGGCTGCTGGCCTACCTGATGCAGCACGCCGGGCGGGTCATCTCCCAGATGGAGCTCACCGAGCAGCTCTACGCGCAGGACTTCGAGCGCGACTCCAACGCCATCGAGGTGCTGGTCGGACGCGTGCGGCGCAAGCTGGGAACGGACCTGATCCACACCCGCCGGGGCTTCGGCTATCTGGTCGAGCCGGATGAGCCATGACGCGCCGCTCCTTGCGGGTACGGCTGTGGATCGCCGCCGCGCTGTCCATCGGCGTGGCGCTGATCATCGCCGGCTTCGGTCTGGTCGCGCTCTTCGAACGCCACGTGGAGCGGCGCATTGGCGATGAGCTCACCAGCCGGCTCAATCAGCTCGCCGATGCGTTGGTCGTCGATGCCAATGGCAATCTTGTCGTCGACCCCGCGCCGTCGGATCCGCGCTTTCGCCAGCCGCTAAGCGGGCTGTACTGGCAGATCGATCGCACGGGCGACGGCGCGCAACGCAGGGCGGGGCTGCTGCGCTCGCGCTCGCTGTGGGACGCGGTGATCGCCTTGCAGGCGGACAGCCTGGAGCCCGGGGCGGTCCACACCCATCGGCTGCCCGGCCCCGCTGGCCAACGCCTGCTGGTGCGCGAACGCGGCGTGTCGGTGCGCGTGGCCGGCAACACCGTCTCGCTGCGACTCATGGTCGGCATCGATCGGGCCGAGCTCATCGCCGCACGCCGCGCCTTTGCCACCGACATGCTCCCCTATCTGGCCCTGATCGCGCTGCTGCTGGGGCTGGCAACCCTGGTCCAGGTGCGCGCCGGGCTGGCACCGCTGGAAAGCGTACGCCGCGGCGTGGGCGCCATTCGCTCCGGTCAGACGCCGCGCCTCAGTGGCGACTACCCCGATGAGGTCATGCCGCTGGTTGGCGAGGTCAACGCGCTGCTTGCAGCCCGCGAGCAGGCGGTGGAGCGCGCACGCGCCTGGACCGCGGACCTGGCCCATGGCCTGAAGACCCCGCTAAGTGCTCTGGCGGCCGATGCCCAACGCCTGCGCGAACAGGGCAACCCGTTGCTGGCCGCCGATCTGGACCAGCTGGCCGAGGGCATGCGCCGGCGCGTGGACCGCGAGCTGATCCGTGCGCGCGTTCGCTCCAGCGCCGGGATTCGGGAGGCCCGCGCCGACAGCGTCGAGGCGATTCGACGCCTGCTGCGCACCCTGCAGAGGACTCCCGAGGGGGGGCGGATCGCCTGGCAGCTCGAGGCCCCGCGCGCGGCCTTCGCCGCACTGATGCCCGACGATCTGCTCGAATTGCTCGGCAACCTGCTCGAGAACGCGGCCAAGTGGGCACGCAATCGGGTCGTGGTCCAGGTGCACGCGGATGCGCACATCAGGATCCGCATCGCCGACGACGGCCCGGGCGTGCCCGTCAACGAGCTCCCCCGGCTCGGGGAGCGGGGCCTGCGGCTGGACCAACGCAAAGAGGGCAGCGGCATCGGGCTCGCCATCGCCCGCGACGTGGTGGACGCCTACGCCGGCAGGCTGGACTTTGCGAACGCCGCCGAGGGCGGCCTGGAGGTGCAGGTGCGCCTGCCGTTGGCCCCATGACATGCCGGCCGCCCCCCTCGCGTCCGGCGTCATACCCGATGCGATGGCCCGTGCTCAGATATGCGTGCCGACGTCCACCCGTTCGGCGTCCCGCAACAGGGATACGAAATGCGTGCCACGCATGCGCAACAGGGTCTCGTGGTCGCCGGACTCGATGTACACCTCCGGCAGACTGAGCAAACGCTGGTCGACCAGCGTTCTCAAGCCGTAGGCCAGGCCCAGGGGCGGCACGGCGCCGGCGTCGCAGTCCGGAAACAACGCGGCGAGCTCGCGCTCGGTGGCAAGACCCACGTCGTGGCCGAGGTGATGATGCAGACGGCCCATGTGCACGTGATAGTCCGACGGCACGACCACCATCACGAACTGGTCGTCCTCCTTGGCGATCACCGCCTTGGCCAGGTGGTTGCCGGGGATATGCGCCTTTTCGGCCGTCTCCATGCTGGAGCCCGAATGCGAATGGGGGACCAGGTCGAAGTCCGCGCCATGCTCCTGGAGATGGCGCTCGAGCTTTTGCGAGATGGACATGATGACCTCCTCTTGAGTAGACCACCCCACTTGAAGTCTAGTCGCTCCCCGTGCGGTTCGGTCTGCGATCGCGCACGAGGTCCGATTCCTCAGGTCCGCGTCCTGAACCATCCGGTGAGGCTCAGCCGATCGCGGCTGGCCGGCAGCACCTCGTGCAGAAAGCGGGCGCTGAAGAAGGTCACCAGTTGGCCTCCCAAGGGGAGGATGCACTCGCCGCGGTGCGGATCCTCTGCATCGGTGTAGAGCATCAGCGCACCGCCGTCGGCATCACGCCAGTCCTCGTTGAGATAGACGATGCAGCTCAGCACGCGCGACTCAACGCCCTTGAAGCGGTCGAGATGGCGACGATAGCGACTGCCCGGCGGATACAGCGCGAGATGGCACTCCAGGTCGAACAGCCCCAGGAACAGGACCCGATTGATCGCCAGACGCAGATCCTCCAGCCGCGCCAGGTAGCACGCCTGCGCCGCGCTGCAGGCGTGCGCGTCGATCCAGCGCACCTGGTCCGTGCGGATCTCCGGGCGGATCTGCAGAGCCGCACCGCGCCCGACCCCGGCCGGCCGGAACCCGCCGGCGTCGGCCAGCTGCCGGGCACCCGAACGCAGTTCCGCGACAAGGGGCGGGGAGAGAAAGTCGGGGGTCACGCACCAGCCGCTGGTTGCCAGCTGCAGGGCGATCCGCTCGTCGTTCGCGCTGTCGGATCGGATCGCGATCACGCCTTGCGGGTCCGGGGTAACGCCTGTTGCCCCCCCGAGTGTCGACAGATCCGGATTCATATTTCATCCCCATCGCAATGCGGCCCGGCCAGCCAGACCGCGCCATGGATCAGCTTCACCGCGATGGGCTGCAGGCAGGCCCCAACGCAGGGCCCGTGGACACACTCGCCGGTGTCGATGAGGAACAATGCGCCGTGCAGCGCGCACTGGATCAGCCCACCGTCGACGTCGAGAAATCCATCGGGCGACCAGGCCAGCGGCGCGCCGGTGTGTGGACAGCTGTCGCGGTAGGCGCGCACCGCATCACCGCGGCGCACGATGAACCCCTCGAGGCCATCGGCGCTGAAACCGAGCGATCCCGGATCGGCGATGTCCGTCATCGCGGCGAGTCGGATCGGGCTTGTCATCCGGGGCGCACCATCAAAGCAGGCCCGCGGCGCGGGCATCGGTGATCAGACCATCGAGTCCTTCCCGACCACATTTGAAGCCGGCGAGCCGGTTGGCGCGGGCGAGCACCCCGGCCAACGGCAGCCCCGCGAGCAGGGCGTCGATGGCGGCGGCATTGAAGACGTCCCCGGCCGCCAGCGAATCGACAACCGTCCGCGGATGGTGGGCAGGCGCGTGGATTGGCTCATCGGTGCCCGCCGCGCCAGGGGCCAGCGCGAAGGCCCCGGCCTCGGCCCAGGGCAGGAGGCACGAGGCCGTTGCCCTGTGCCCGGCCTGCCGCTGGAGAAACCCCAGGGCCGTGGGGGCGCCGCTCGCCAGCGCGTAGGCCCGGGAGAAGATCAGCACATCGGGCCCGTCGAACAGGGCCTCGATGCCCGGGCGGGGCTTTTCGATCTCCACCGAGATGGGCAGTTCGGGACACTCGCGGCGCACCCGCGCGATCATCCGCGCCGTCTCGGGGGGATTGCGCCCTTCGAAATGCACCCAGACCACATCGGCCAGGGGGACGGCCTCGAAACCCTCGGCGTGCAGCTCGGGCAGGTCGCGATGGTGCACGATGGTCCGACTACCGCTGGCCTGGCTGACGCAGATGTACGAGGTTGGCGTCGCACCACCCTGGCAATGCGTCGCATAGGCCGTGTCGATGCCATGGCGATGCAGATCGGCGAGGATCAGGGCCGCTCCCGCGTCATCGGCCAGGGTCCCGACCCACCGGCCCCGGTGGCCGAGTTGCGAGAGCACGGTCAGGGTGTTGCCCAGGTTGCCGCCGCGCCCGATGCGCTGGCCAAGCGTGCGCACCTCGGCGTCCTCGGGCGGGTATTCGGCGACACGGTTGACGATGTCGACGGTGGCGATACCGACACCGAGAATGACGCCGTCAGTCGGCATCGCGGGCGACTCGGAAGCCGACCGAACGCAGCCGCGCGTCCGGGGCCAGGGGCTTTCGGACATGGCTGTGCATCGAGCTGGCCGGCTTGTCGAAACTGCCACCGCGGACGATGCGCGCGGCGCAGTCACGCTCATCCCAGACGCCCCCATCCGCGGGTGCCCCATCATAGCCACGGTGGTAGCAATCGGCGACCCATTCGGCGGCGTTCCCCGCCGTGTCGTACAGGCCGAACGCGTTGGCGGAGAGACTGCCCACCGCGGCGGTGCTGCGCCGATCCCAAGCCGAGCCACAGTCGAGGCAGACCGCGCGCCCATTGGGTGGATCGTTACCCCACCAATAGGCGCCTTCACTGCCGGCCCGGGCAGCGAGCTCCCATTCCGCCTCGGTGGGCAGACGGTAGCGGCGACCGGTTTGGCCAGCGAGCCAACGGGTATAGGCCACCGCCTCGTACCAGCTCACGTCGACCACCGGCCGCTCGGCGCGACCCCAGCCATAGTCATCGGGGCGACGCGCACCGGTGGCGCGGACATAGCGGTCGTACTCCGAGAAGGTCACCTCGCGGACGCCGATCAGGAAGCCCGGGAGCGCGACCTCGTGAGCCGGTCGTGTATCGCTGGTGGAAATACCCCCGCCGTAGCCCATTGAAAAACGGCCGGCGTCGATCGCGACCATCGGCGGGCCATTGCGATCCTGCACAACGCGATTGGCGCGATGGGGGCCTTGCGTCACCGGTGCCGGCGTTGGCGCTGGTTCTGCCGCCGGCACCAATGCCGAGGTCCCGGCCGCCTTGGCCTCGGGTCGATCCTGCCCTCGCTTCGCGGGCGGCGGGGTGAATGTCGTGACGGGCCCAGGCGTGGCAGCGCCGGCATCGGCCGCGGCGGGCGCATGCGTCACGGAGGCGTCGGGCGAGCGATCCGAGGCGGTCCCGGAAGCGGTACGCTCCTGGACGGGCCAATGGCCGGCCCATCGCAGAGCGGCGCCGGCGCCCACGGCCAGCAGCAGTCCAACCAGGAGACCGGCCGCGAAGCGGCCGGCATCCCGACGTGCGCTCGACGGTGGCCAGGGCATCCGCGCACGCGCACCGACGCCCGGCTGTGCCCGCGCCTCGGCCTCCCGGCGCTCCGTCTCCTTGATACGTAGCTCGCGGCGCAGCGCATCGACGCGCTGATAGTGGTCCTCGAGCTGATCTTCCAGCGCGTGGCACTGAATCGTCAGCTGGTCGGCGATGCGCTCCTTCTCGCGCAATGCGCGGCGCAACGCCTCCAACTCCTGCTGGGCCGCGAGATTGTGCGCGACCGAGCCCGCGTCGCGCTCCACCGGTGCCGCATCGTATTCCTGCAACCTGCGCTGGAGCTGGCCGATCTCCTCGGCCGCCTGGTTCTGCACCAGCTCGAGCTGGATGCGCAGCGCGGCGACCTCGTCCGCCATATCCTTCGGCGACGCCGGCGGTGGCGATGGTGAGGAAGGGTCATGCGTCGTCATCGTCGATGCCGGCGGCTGGGCAGGATCTCCTTGCTGGGTTTGGCGTTTTGGGCATCAGGGTGCGAGTATCCCACAGGGCGCAAGCTCAACACATCTGTTACAGACGATCAGTGACGAGAATGACGGCAGGAATCATTGCTGCGGGACACGAGGCAACGGCCGATGCCGCGGCACGCGTGATGGCCGCCGGGGGGAACGCCTTCGACGGTGTCGCCGCGGCACTTTGCGCGGCCTGTGTCGCCGAACCGGTGCTGGCCTCGCTCGGTGGCGGCGGATTCCTGCTGGCACGTCCGGCGGGTGGCGATCCGATCGTCTACGACTTCTTCACCCAGACCCCGCGCACCCGGCGCCCCACGGCGCAGATCGAGTTCTTCCCGATCGTCGCCGATTTTGGCGACGCGACCCAGCAATTTCATATCGGCATGGGGGCGGTGGCCACGCCGGGCGCCGTGGCCGGGCTGTTCGCGATCCAGCGCGACCTCTGTCTGCTCCCGCCCCGGGAGCTGCTGGCCCCGGCACGCCACCTCGCCGAACGGGGCGTGCCCATCAACGCCTTTCAACATGGCATCGCCCGCATCGTTGCACCGATCCTACGCGTGCACCCCGAGGTCCTGGCCCTGCACGCCTCACCCCGCGATCCGACGCGATTCGCCGAGGTGGGTGAGCGCGTACCGCAACCGCGGCTGGCCGCCGCGCTCGAGGCGCTGGCCGAGGAAGGCGCCGAGCTGTTCTATCGCGGCGACTGGGCACGGGATCTCGCGGCCGACTGCGCCGCCCACGGCGGGCATCTGAGGCTCGACGACCTGGCCGGCTATCGCGTCATCCGGCGCCGCCCGCTGGAGAGCGGTTATCGCGGCGCGAGACTGTTTCTGAACCCGCCGCCCTCCATCGGCGGGCTGCTGATCCGACTCGCGCTGGATCTGCTCGCACAGACCGCGTTTGACGGCATCCGCCACGGCAGCGCCGGGCACCGACATCTACTGGCGAGCGCGATGCGCCTGGCCCAGCAGGCACGCGCGGAGGTTGCAACCGAGGCCATCCAGGCGGGAACACTCCCGGGGGATCTGCTGGCGCGCTACCACGACCTGATGCGCGAGGCCTGCGTGTTCCGTCGCGGCACGACGCAGATCAGCATCGCCGATGCCGCTGGCAACCTGGCCAGCCTGACCCTGTCCAATGGGGAGGGCGCCGGCCGGCTGCTGGGCGACACCGGCATCATGCTCAACAACATGCTCGGCGAAGAGGACCTCAGCCCACGCGGATTCCACCGTTGGCCCACCAATCAGCGGATCAGCTCCATGATGTGCCCGACGCTGGCGCAACATGCCGACGGGGGCTGGAGCGTGACCGGATCGAGCGGCTCCAACCGGATTCGCAGCGCCATTCTGCAGGTCCTCAGCAATCTGCTCGACTTGGGCATGCCGCTGCAGCAGGCCGTCGACGCGCCAAGATTGCACTACGAGCTCGGACGGCTGAACCTCGAGCCACCGGTGGAGCCCGATGCGCTCGCCGCGCTGCGCGCGCAATGGCCGGACATCCTGACCTGGCGGGAACGCAGCGTCTTCTTCGGTGGCGCCCACAGCGTCGCGATCGGCACCGACGGGGCGCTCACGGGCGCCGGTGACGGGCGCCGCGGCGGCGTCGTGCGAAGGGTCGACTAAACTGGAAACGGCAGTGGGCCGCCATGCGCGAGACGCAAGCCGCTGTTTTAATTTATGGTTTCCGCCAGCTCATTTCATGGGGGAAGGGCGCTACGCCCCCCATGACACGCATCCCGGGGCCGTCCAGCTGCCGCTTCTAGGCTGAACGCCCGAGCACCAGTGGCGGGCGGCCCCGCCCCGGTGCGGCTTGGCGGGCCAGACCCAGCCGATCAGGGCTGCCGCGCGCCCTCGAAGCTGTACCCGTAAGCGGCTGGCAGATAGTGGCGGACGCCGTCGCGGTCCGTGGGCGGATCGGCGGGATTGAGAAAGACCCTGCCGACCCAGCCGGCCGGCAGCCGCGGCGGGGCCAGCGGCCCAACCATGCGGGTGTCGGGGCCGAAGGCGTAGCTGTCGATGCAGATGCTGTCTCCCACGGCCACACCCTCCTTCGCACGGATCACCGCGCCAACCACCGCTGTATAACGCACCGGGTAGCGGCCGGCGGGCTCGACCCGCGCGGTCACCCCGGTCAGCTCGATTCGGAACACGGCCCGCGCCTGCTGCTTCATGGCCTCCACGGCGCCTGGCGGCAGCGCGGCGGACGCCGATGCGCTGATGACGGCAAGCAGACCAAGCAGGATCATCAAGCCTGGCTCGACGGAGCGCGCGGTTGCGGCAGACGGGGCGGATCCTGTCGACACGCCCAACTCAACCGGCGAGCTTGCGTTTCAGCAGCGCATTGACCTGCTGCGGATTGGCCTTGCCCTGGCTCTGTTTCATGACCTGGCCGACGAAGAAGCCGAACAGCTTGTCCTTGCCGGCGCGGTATTGCTCGAGCTGACCGGGGTTGGCGGCGATGATCGCATCGATCATCTGCTCGATGGCACCACTGTCGGTGATCTGCTTCAGCCCCTTGGCCTCGATGACGGTATCGGCGTCGAGGCCACCGCTCCACATGGACTCGAATACCTGCTTGGCGATCTTGCCCGAGATCGTATTGTCCTGGATGCGGGCGATGAGACCGGCCAATTGCGCGGCACTCACCGGACTGTCGGCGATGTCGCGATCGTCCTTGTTGAGCGCCGCGGCGAACGCCCCGTTGACCCAGTTGGCCGCCAGCTTGGCATCGCCCTTGGCATCGCCGCAGTGCTGCATCACCGCCTCGAAGTAGTCCGCAATCGCGCGGCTGGCTGTCAACAGCGCCGCGTCGTAGCCGGTGAGCCCGTACTGATCGGCAAAGCGCTGACGCATCGCGTCGGGCAGCTCCGGCAGGTCGCGGGTGGCCGCCTCGATGAAGGCGGCGTCGATCTCCAGCGGAAGCAGGTCGGGGTCGGGGAAATAACGATAGTCGTTGGCCTCTTCCTTGGAGCGCATCGAGCGGGTCTCGTCCCGGTCGGCGTCGTACAGCCGCGTCTCCTGCACCACCGTGCCGCCGTCCTCGAGGATATCCATCTGGCGCTCGATCTCGAACTCCAGCGCCTTTTGCAGAAAGCGGAAGGAGTTGATGTTCTTGATCTCGGCGCGGGTGCCAAAGCTCTCCTGGCCCTTTGGCCGCAGGGAGATGTTGGCGTCGACCCGGAACGATCCCTCCTGCATGTTGCCATCGCTGATGTCAATCCAGCGCACGAGCTGGTGGATCTTGCGCGCGTAGGCGACGGCCTCTTCCGGTGAACGCATGTCCGGCTCCGAGACGATCTCCAGCAGCGGGGTGCCGGCACGGTTCAGGTCGATCCCGGTGAAGCCGTGGAAGTCCTCGTGCAACGACTTGCCGGCGTCCTCTTCCAGATGCGCCCGGGTCACGCCGATGCGTCTGACCGCACCGTCGTCGAGCACGACCTCGACCTCGCCTCTGCCGACCACCGGCAGCTCGTACTGACTGATCTGGTAGCCCTTGGGCAGGTCGGGGTAAAAGTAGTTCTTGCGCGCAAAGATCGAACGCGGCGCGATCTCCGCCCCGATCGCCCGGCCGAAACGCACCGCCCGCTGCACCGCGCCCTCGTTGAGCACCGGCAGCACGCCGGGCAACCCAAGGTCCACCGCGCAGGCCTGGGTGTTGGGCTCGGCACCAAACGCGGTTGGCGCACCGGAGAAGATCTTCGATTCGGTCGAGAGCTGGGTGTGGATCTCCAGCCCGATCACGATTTCCCACTGCATGGTCAGAGTCCTAGTCGAGTACGAATACGGCGCCGGGAGGGCTCAGATGGTGCCGCCACGCGGCGCGCTCAACCCGCGGCGGGCTCGAGCCGCCGCGGCCGCGCGAGCACCTCGCCATCAAAGAGCGGCCGGCCATCGTCACCCAGGCGCAGCCGGCCCTCGGCAAACCAGCGCACGGTCTGCGGAAAGATCCGATGTTCCTGCTCCAGCACCCGCGCGGCAAGCCGCTCGGCGTCATCGTCGGCATGCACCGGCACGGGTGCCTGCAGCACGGCCGGGCCGCCGTCGAGCTCTTCGGTCACGAAGTGCACCGTCGCCCCGTGCTCGCGCTCGCCCGCGTCGATGGCACGCTGGTGGGTGTGCAAGCCCCGAAACTTGGGTAGCAGCGAGGGGTGGATATTGAACATCCGCCCGCGGTAGCGGCCGACGAAGGCCGGCGTGAGGATGCGCATGAAGCCCGCCAGCACGACCAGCCCCGGCTCGAAACCGTCGATCAGCTCGGCCAGGGCGGTGTCGTAGGTCTCGCGGCTCGGGAAGGCCCGATGGCTGAGCACCCGCGTCTCGAGCCCGGCCCGGGCGGCACGCTGCAGGCCGTACGCATCGGCCCGATTGCTGATCACGGCACGGATCGCGATGGGCAGATCGCCCCGCAACTGGCCGTCGATCAGGGCCTGGAGGTTGCTGCCGCTGCCGGAGATCAACACAACGACGGGGAGCGGTTGGTGCGCGGTCATGGGCTGGATGTCGCTGGATACAGGTCGGTGCGGGTCGGTGGCAGGTCCGCGCCGGTCAATCGCCGAGGGCCTCACCCTCGTAGTCCAGGCCCGCTGGCCCCTCGCCTGGCTCGATCCGGCCAATCACCCAGGCCCGTTCGCCCAACTGGGCTAGCCTGGCACAGGCGCGCTCGGACTGCTCCGCCGGCACACACAGGATCATGCCGACGCCGCAATTGAAGGTCCGCAGCATCTCCTCGGCGTGGATGTTCCCGTTGGTCTGTAACCATTGGAACAGCGCGGGCATCTGCCAGCTGGCGCGATCGATCACGGCCCTGGTTCCATCCGGGAGCACGCGCGGCAGGTTCTCGGTGATCCCGCCGCCGGTGATGTGGGCCAGACCATGCACATCGATCTCTTTGATCAGCGCGAGCAGGGGCTGGACATAGATCCGCGTGGGCGCCAGCAGTCGCGCGGCCAGCGTCGCACCGTCGAACGGCTCGTTTGGATCGGCCTGGCTGACCGCCAACACCTTGCGAATGAGCGAATAGCCGTTGGAGTGCGCCCCGGACGAGGCGAGGCCGATCAGGGCATCGCCCGGCCTGACCCGGGTTGGGCTGATCATCGCGTCCTTCTCGCCGATGCCGACACAGACTCCGGCCAGGGCGTAGTCGCCCTCCGCGTACAGGCCCGGCATCTCGACCGTCTCGCCGCCAATGAGCGCACAGCCGGCCTGGCGGCACCCTTCGGCGATGCCGGAGACCACGGCGGTGGCCTCGTCGACATCCAGCATCCCACTCGCGTAATAGTCCAGGAAAAACAGCGGCTCGGCCCCGGTGACGACGATGTCGTTGGCACACATCGCCACCAGATCGATACCGACCGTCTCGTGGCGTCGGAGCGCGATGGCGAGCTTCAGCTTGGTGCCGACCCCATCCGTGCCCGATACCAGCACCGGCTGTCGATATCCGGCCGGCAGCTCGAACAGCCCACCGAAGCCGCCCAGGCCGGTGAGCACACCAGGCCGCACGGTGGCCGCGGCGAGCGGCTTGATGCGATCGACCAATCGATTGCCGGCATCGATGTCGACGCCCGCGTCACGGTAACTCAGCGGTTTGTTGGGCATGGATCTCTCAGGCTCTAACCTCGATTCGAAGGCCACCTGGCCGGCCGCCAGGGCCCGACAGGGGGCCACTTCACTGGGCCGCAGTTTACCAGCTTGCCCTGCCCGGGGATGCGTGGCTCGCGCCCCCCGCTGGCGCCGCTCGCCCTGCCCTTGCCTGGGCGAACAGGGGTGCTACTCGTTGCGATCGAGGACGGGAAAGCCCTCGCGTGCGCACAGCTCATCGCGCCTGGCCTCCTGCAGGTCCTGCTGCATCATCTCGCGAACCAGCTCGGCAAAGGGAATTTGCGGCTGCCAACCCAGCTTCTCGCGGGCCTTGGTCGCGTCACCGAGCAGGGTCTCGACCTCGGTCGGACGAAAATAGCGCGGGTCGACCGCGACGATGCAGGCCCCGGAGGCCGCGTCGTAGCCCTTTTCGTCGACACCACTGCCCTCCCAGCGGATCTCCATCCCGATGTCCCGGGCGGCGGTCTCGACGAACTGGCGCACCGAGTACTGCTCACCGGTGGCGATGACATAGTCCTCTGGCGCGGGCTGTTGCAGCATCAGCCACTGCATGACCACGTAGTCGCGCGCGTGACCCCAGTCGCGCTTCGCGTCGAGGTTTCCCAGGTACAGCCGCTCCTGGAGCCCGAGCTTGATACGCGCCAGGGCGCGGGTGATCTTGCGGGTGACGAAGGTCTCACCGCGAATCGGGCTCTCGTGATTGAACAGGATGCCATTACACGCGTAGATCCCGTAGGCCTCGCGGTAGTTGACCGTGATCCAGTAGGCGTAGAGCTTCGCCGCCGCATAGGGCGAGCGCGGATAGAAGGGCGTGGTCTCCCGCTGCGGCACCTCCTGCACCTTGCCGAACAGCTCCGAGGTCGAGGCCTGATAGAAACGGGTCTTTTTCTCCAGACCCAGGATCCGGATCGCCTCGAGCAGGCGCAGCGTA
>JAXGTD010000032.1:0-32640 GCA_040775095.1 Chromatiaceae bacterium
ATGGCCGAGGCGGGTTCCTGGCCTTGAACGCCAGTGCTGATGGCACTGCTCAGGCACAAGGCGCCGGCCAGCCATGTCGAATGTGTCGGGTGTCGCATCGCATCGGCTCCAGGGCGGGTGAGGTGTGCCCTAATTGAACGTCAGCTGAGGCGATTGCGCAAGCGGTCCGGTCCATGACGTTACGATAGGGGCTTGTGGGGCGCGCAGTGCGGGGACCGGTTCCTGTCGCCTCACCGGAGCGGTGGCACGTGCGCCGGGCCGCGGGTTGCGCTGGAAAGCCCTATCCGCAACGCGTTTTTAGCCCTTACCGATGGTCGGTATAGTCGGGCAAGGTTCGCTGGCGTTCCAAGGGAAGCGTTGAACTACTCTGCGCGTCTCGCGGCACCGGAATGTGTCGCCATTTTCAGACGCGCCAGTGCCTGAAAATAGGCCAACAGCGAAACCGCGTCGTGCTGTTCCGTGTCGATTTTGGCCAGGATGGCCAACCAAGCAGCGTTTCCTCAGGCGACCATAGTCGCTTGTGCCCATTTGATCAGCGCCGTCTGCCACCATGTTTCCCATCGCCGATATCGACAAGTTCCCCTGTCCCTGCTGCGGTCACCTGGTCCATGACCAGGTCCCTGGTTTTCACCAGACTTGCCCGATCTGCGGTTGGGAGGACGACCTCTCGCAGTTGCGTTTCGCCCAGATGCCGGGCAGCAGCAATACGGTCAGCCTCGAGGAGGCCCAGCGCAACTATCGGGACTATGGCGCCTCGGAGCGACGCAATGTCGGCAATACGCGTGAGCCGGAGGACGGCGACCGGTTGGACCGCGACTGGCGGCCCCTGGACCCGGCCCGCGACAACGTCGAGCGACCTCGGCGCGGCACCCGCTACGCCGATTCCTATCCCTGGCCGGACACCACGGTGCTCTATTATTGGCGCGCCACCTATTGGCGCCGACTGGTGAGTTGAGTGGGCATTCGCGTCGTTGTCGCCCCCAACGCGCTGAAAGGCAGTTGCCGGGCCAGCGACGCGGCCGCGGCCATCGCCGCCGGGGTTACCAGGGCCTGTCGCGACGCGCGGATTCTCCAGGTGCCGGTGGCGGATGGCGGCGACGGGCTGGCCGACGTGCTGACCCATGCGCTCGGCGCGGAGCGCATGCCGGTTCGGGTCCGTGGGCCCCGCTTCGATCCCGTCGACGCGGACATCGTCTGGGTTGCCGCGCAGGGGACAGCCGTTGTCGAGATGGCGCTGGCAAGCGGTCTGGCCTTGCTGACACCGCAGCGGCGGGACGCGACCGCGACCACGACGCTCGGCACCGGCGAGCTGATGCGCCATGCGCTCGGGCTTGGTGCCCGGAAGCTGGTGGTCGGTATTGGTGGCAGCGCCACCAATGACGGCGGTGTCGGCATGGCCACCGCGCTGGGGTATCGGTTTCTCGATGCGGCAGGCGGGCCGGTCCCGCCGGTCGGCGGTCGCTTGGGGTCGATCGACCGCATCGACGCATCCGCTGTCGATCCGCGTCTCGCGGAGATCCAGGTCGAGGCGATCTGCGACGTCGCCAATCCGCTGACCGGGGCGCACGGCGCGGCCCGGGTCTTCGGCCCGCAGAAGGGCGCCACCCCGGAACAGGTCGCTCGGCTCGACGCCGGTCTCGCGCATCTGGCCAACCTGATCCGACGCGACCTTCGGGTCGAGGTCAACGACGTGCCCGGCGCTGGCGCCGCCGGGGGGCTCGGTGCCGGACTCCTCGCGTTTGCCCACGCCGCGTTACGGCCCGGCGCCGAGGTGGTGCTCGAGCTCGTCGGGCTGGACCATGCGCTCGCCGCGGCGGACCTGGTGCTGACGGCCGAGGGACGGATCGACCCCCAGACCCGCTTCGGTAAGGCTCCCGGCGCCGTCGCCGCGCATGCCTCCCGGTTCGGTGTGCCCTGCATCGCGATTGCCGGCGGCGTTGGCGACGAGATTGCCGCGCTGCACGACGCCGGCATGACGGCGGTGTTCAGCCTTTGCCGCGCGCCGATGACGTTGGAGCAGGCCCAGACAGATGTGCAGGTGCTGCTCGCGGCCGCGGCGGAGCAGGTGGTCCGTGCGTTTCTGGCCGGGCGGGCCAACGGGGCCGGGGCCTGAGCCGGCGGGATCCATGTCAGCGTAATTCGAACAGCCGCTTGGGTCGCGAACCTCGCGGTCAACGGCCCCCAGGTTCAATGTCTGCCTTCTCAAGACACTACGCGGACAACGAAAGTTTGAAAGACCAATAGCTATCATTTACATAATTGTCTTTCCAAATACTTCTCATCGGGATAGCGTTCCCTCTCCGAAGACCAAGTAAGACGGTCAATTGAATGCCGCGGGAAACCGGCCGGGACCATGGCGATCGACTGTGCGATCGTGACCCGGTTTGGCGACCGGCGACAGAGAAAGCCACCGAGGAGAGGACCATGAACAGACAAGAGCAAATCCGTGGGCTTGAGCAGGACTGGGCAACCAACCCGCGTTGGACGGATGTGCAGCGAGGTTATACCGCCGCCGACGTGGTGCGGCTGCGTGGTTCGCTGCAGCCAGAATGTACCCTGGCCCGTCGTGGCGCCGAGCGGCTGTGGGCGCTAGTCCGCGGCGGTGCGCGCAAGGGCTATGTGAACTGCATGGGCGCGGTCACCGGGGGGCAGGCCCTGCAACAGGCCAAGGCCGGCGTCGAGGCAATCTATCTGTCAGGTTGGCAGGTGGCCGCCGATGCAAATACCTCTGAGACCATGTACCCGGATCAGTCGCTGTACGCCTATGACTCGGTGCCGACCATGGTTCGGCGCATCAACAACAGTTTCAAGCGTGCCGACGAGATCCAGTGGTCGAAGGGCGTCGAGCCGGGCGATGAGGGCTATATCGACTATTTCCTGCCCATCGTCGCGGACGCCGAGGCCGGCTTTGGCGGCGTGCTGAACGCCTTCGAGCTGATGAAGAACATGATCACCGCCGGTGCCGCCGGCGTCCACTTCGAAGACCAGCTCGCCGCGGTCAAGAAGTGCGGACACATGGGCGGCAAGGTGTTGGTGCCAACCGCGGAGGCGGTGCAGAAGCTGGTCGCGGCCCGTCTGGCCGCCGATGTGATGGACGTTCCGACCCTGCTGCTCGCCAGAACCGATGCCGAGGCGGCGAATTTGCTGACCTCGGACATCGATGAAAACGACCAGCCGTTCCTGAGCGGAGAGCGTACCGCCGAGGGCTTCTACCGCGTCCGCAACGGCCTCGAGCAGGCCATCAGCCGCGGGCTTGCCTATGCGCCCTACGCTGACCTGGTCTGGTGCGAGACCGGCACGCCCGATCTGGGTTTCGCGCGGGAGTTCGCGCGGGCTGTGCTCGAGAAGAACCCCAACAAGCGCCTGGCCTACAACTGCTCGCCGTCATTCAACTGGACGAAGAACCTCGACGACAGGGCCATCGCCCGGTTCCAGGACGACCTGGCCGCGATGGGTTATCAATACCAGTTCATCACGCTCGCGGGCATCCACAGCATGTGGTTCAACATGTTCGACCTGGCCTACGACTATGCCCGTGGCGAAGGCATGCGGCACTATGTCGAGAAGGTGCAGCGGCCCGAGCTCGAGGCGCGCGACCGCGGCTACACGTTCGTGTCGCACCAGCAGGAGGTCGGTGCCGGCTACTTTGACGACGTCACGACGACGATCCAGGGCGGCGTGTCCTCCGTGACCGCGTTGTCGGGCTCGACCGAGGAGGCCCAGTTCTATAGCAGGGCCGCCAATGGGTGATCGCGACGGCCACCGCGCCGACGCGCGCGCCGGGACGGGGACCGTCCCCGACGGACCGGGAGAACCCTAGTCCCGGGCGCGAGCCCGGCAGCCATCCCCGCCGGGGTGCCAATCAACGGATTTGGCGTGGGCGCGCCAGGATTCGGCGCCGCCCGGCCCGCGTGCCGCTCATCGGCAGGCCTGCAGCTTTGGGCCCGTACCGAGTATAACTGTTGTGTCCAGGGGCGGGTCTCAGGACCCTGATCAGCGCTACGCGCGTGGGCGCATCACGACCATCGGGAGGGTAGGTAGCATGAGCTTTCACACCGCGGATCTGTACGACATTCACGAGGAGTCGCTTGGCGTTTGCGCGCCGAGCTTTCGGGACTTCGGCGGTCGCCGGGCATTCTTTGGCCCGGTGGTGACGGTCAAGTGTTTCGAGGACAACTCGCTGGTCAAGGATGCGCTTGCCGAGCCGGGCGAGGGGCATGTGCTGGTGGTCGATGCAGGTGGATCGCTACGCTGCGCGATCCTCGGTGACCTGATCGCCAGCAGCGCGGTCCGCCAGGGTTGGGCGGGGGTGATCATCCAGGGCTGCGTGCGCGATACCGAGGTGCTGGCGGGACTGGACCTCGGCATCAAGGCCCTGGCCGCGAACCCACGCAAGGGCGTCCGGCGCGGCGAGGGTCAACGCGATGTGTCGGTCGAGATCGGCGGCGTCTGTGTCGAGCCGGGGGACTGGGTCTACTGCGATGCGGATGGCATCGTCTTTGCCGAGCAGGAACTGACCGGCGAGGCGAGCGATGCGATGGCGGGCGCCCAGCCCGATCCGACCCAGCAGGTCGAGTGACACGATGGCGTGGGGCGAGGCAAAACAGTTGGCCGAGGCGATCGTCGATGGCTTCGAGCGTCACTATCGCCTGTTTCGCGCCATCACTGTCAATGCCCGCGAGCGCTTCGAGCGGGTCGATTGGGTCGCGGCCCAGGCCGCGGCCCGTGAGCGCATCGACTTCTACGACCGGCGGGTATCCGAGACCGTGGCGGTGTTGCGCCGCGAGTTCCATCTGCGCGCCGCCGAAGATCATCTCTGGAAGCGGGTCAAGGTGGAGTATTCGCGCCTGCTTCCCCAGCACCACCAGCCGGAGCTTGCCGAGACCTTCTACAACTCGGTGTTTTGCCGGCTGTTCGACCGGCGTTACTACAACAACGCCTATATCTTCGTCTGGCCGATGTTCTCCACCGAGCATCTGGAGGCCGAGGTCCCGATCTTCCGGCCCTACTATCCGACCCGCGACGGCTTTGCGCGGGTCATCTGCACGATCCTTGATGGCCTGGGGTTTCGGGCCCCTTTCCGCGATCGCCGCCGCGATATCCGCAACCTCATGCGCGCGATCCGGGGGCGTTTTCCGGCCCACCGGGTGCGACACCAGAATTTCCAGCTGGCGGTACTCTCCGAGCCCTTCTTCCGGAACAAGGCGGCCTATGTGATCGGCAAGGCAATCAATGGCGCCGATCAGATCCCGTTCGCGATCCCGATCCTGAACGATGAGCGCGACGGGCTCTACGTGGATGCGCTGCTCAGCGGCGAGGACGAGATCTCCGACATCTTCAGCTTTTCGCGCGCCTACTTCATGGTGGACAGCGAGGTGCCCGCGGCAATCGTGGACTTTCTGCGCCCGCTGATGCCGCACAAGGGCAAGGCGGAGCTCTACACCGCCATCGGCCTACAGAAATTCGGTAAGGCCGAGTTCTATCGCGACTTCCTCAAGCACCTGCGCTATTCCAGTGACCAATTCGTCGTTGCACCGGGCATCCGCGGCATGGTCATGTGCGTGTTTACGCTGTCATCGTTTCCCTATGTGTTCAAGGTCATCAAGGACCGCTTTCCGCCGCCGAAGGAGATGACACGCGCGCAGGTCAAAGAGAAGTACCATCTGGTCAAGATGCACGATCGGGTAGGACGTATGGCGGACTCCTGGGAGTATTCCCATGTCGCCTTCCCGCGCGAACGCTTCTCCGATGAGCTCATGGCGATGCTCCGCGATGCCTGCGCCGGGAGCCTCGAGGCGGACGGCGACCAGGTCATCATCAAGCACCTGTATATCGAACGGCGCATGTCGCCGCTGAATCTCTTCCTGGCCGGCGCCGATGACGACGCCATCGCGCATGCGGCACGCGAATATGGTGATGCGATCAAGCAGCTGGCCGCGGCCAATATCTTCCCCGGGGATTTTCTGTTCAAGAATTTCGGGGTTACCCGGCAGGGCCGGGTCGTCTTCTACGACTACGACGAGCTCTGCTACCTGACCGAGTGCAATTTCCGCGAGATCCCGGAGGCGCCGTTCCCCGAGATGGAGCTCGCCGACGAACCCTGGTACACGGCGGGACCGAACGATGTCTTTCCCGAGGAGTTCGAGACCTTCCTGCTCACCGAGCCGCGTTTTCGTGCGGCCTTCCGCGCCGCCCACGCCGAGATCTTCGACCCGGTCTGGTGGCGCGATCGCCAGGCGGCGATCCGCGCGGGCCGGGTCGAGGACGTCTTCCCCTATCCCCTGGCGCGACGCTTCTCCTGAAACTCCGTCATCAGGTCCCATCCGACCGGCACGATGAACAGGGTCAGCAGCGTGGCGGTGGCCAGGCCGGTGACAAAGGTCGAGGCCATGGTGCCCCAGATCAGTGAATAGCTCGGAACCCCGAGGGCCATCGGCAGCAGACCGAGCGTGGTGGTGAGCGTGGTGAGCAGGATGGGACGAAGGCGCACGGCGATGCCCGCGCGGACGGCCTCGGCGCGGCTCAGCCCGGCGCGATAGCGGCGGTTGATAAAATCGAGCAGCACCAGCGAGTCGTTGACCACCACGCCGGTCACGCCGACGACGGCGATGAAGCTGTTCACGGTAAACAGCGACTGCGTGAGCAGCTTGCCAAGCACTACGCCGATGATCGAGAACATCACCGCCGAGAGGATGATCAGCGGTTGGGCATAGGACTTGAACTGCGCTGCCAGAATCAGGTAGATCAGCAGCACCGCGAGCGCAAACGCCTGGGTCAGGCTGTTGAACGAGCGCTGGGTCTCCTCGAACTCGCCGCCGAAGACCAGCGTGGCGCCGGGGAAGCGCGCACCGACGGCGTTGAAATGCGCGCGCGCCCAACCGGTCACCGAAGAGGCCGAGATCGCGGCCCCGGGGCGGATATTGGCGGTGATGCTCCGGCTGCGCTGGCCGCGATAGCGCTTCAGCTCGCTGGGCTGGATCTCGGGGATCGGGTGGACGATGTCGCCGAGCGAGATCGGGCCCGACGGGTGGGCCAACAGCGGAAGCTCCAGGGCCGCCTCGGGGGTATCGATGAACCCCGGATCGATGCGCAGCTTCAGGTCGACGTCGGCATCGGCGAGGCGATAGTCCCCGAGATAGCGCCCGTCGAGCACCGCGGCGGCCAGCCGGGCGGCCTGACCCTTGGTGAGGCCGTACTCGTGTGCCCGCGGCTCGTCGACGGACAGCCGATAGACCCGCGCCGGCGGTGCGCGGCCGTCGTCGAGCTGCAGCAGGTCAGGGCCAATGTCCGGATCCGCGCGCAGCGCCCGTGTCAGCTCGTCTGCCAGGCCGGCGACCGCGGCCTCGTCGTTGCCGACCACCTGGATGTTGACGTCCTTGCCCGACGGTGGTCCGTCCTTCTCGGCGCGCACGCGAATGCGGAAGCCGTCGCCGGCAAACGCCTCTGTGAGCCGCGTGCGGATGAGCTCGAGATGGGCGATGGGGTCGTCGAAGCCGCGCCGCTCCTTCACCGGAAGCGCCACCATCACGGTGCCGAGGTGGTGTCCGGCCTCCTGTTCGTAGTCGTCGGTGAGGACGAACCCGGCGAATCCCGCCGCCGAGCGTGCGTAGGCCGGGCCGTCGGCGATGATGGCGCGGCTGATGGCGCGGACCTTGGCGTCGATGGTCTCGATCGGCGTGTCGGCGGGCCCCTCGATGAAGGCGTAGTAGAGGTTGTAGTCGTCGGGGAAGAACTTGATCCGGATCAGCGGCGCGACGCCCGCGACGGAGACGCCGAGGATGGCGATGGCCGCGATGAAGGCGAGGCCCACCGCGAGCAGGCTGGTCCAACGAAAGCGCATCGTTACCGCGATCACGCGTCGGGTCAGGGCGTGCATCAGGCGCATGGCCGCGTTGTCGCGCTCCAGCAGTGGGGTCCGGTCGCGGCCGGGCGCCGGGCGCGGGCCAAAGTCCAGATAATGCAGCGGCAGGATGAACAGGCACTCGAACAGCGAGGCGATGATCGCAAAGCTGACCGCCTTGGGGATGAGGGCGAAGAACTCGCCGGTGGAGCCGGTCATCATCAGCATCGGCAGGAACGCGGCGACCGTGGTCGCCGTCGCGGAGATCACGGGCATCATGACCTCCGCGGTGCCCTTGATGATGGCCTGCTGCAAAGACTCCCCATCCTGGACGCGACGATAGATATTCTCGACCACGACGATGGCGTCGTCGACGATGATGCCCGACACCAGCACGAACGAGAACAGGGTGATCTCGTTTAGCGAGTTGCCGGTGAGCCGCATCACGATCATGGTCACGAGAAAGGAGAACGGGATGCCGACCGTCACCAGTGCGGCATTGCGCGGCCCCATGAACCACCAGAGGATCAGGCCCACCAGCAGGATGCCGACGATCATGTTCCAGCCCAGTGTCTGCAGCGACTCCTCGATGTAGGTGGTCGAGTCCTGGGTCAGGACGGTCTGGACCCCCTCCTGGTCCAGGCGTGAAGCGAAGTCGGCGAGGATTCGCTGCACCTGGCGGTGGATGTCCAGCGCATTGCCGTCAGCGTCCTTCAGGATCTTGATCGACACCGTGTCGCGACCGTTGACCGAGCTGATCACGTGCGGGTCCCGGTAGCCGAGACCGGCCCCCGAGATCAGGTCCTCGACGGTCACGAATGACCCGTCGGCGTCGCGTCGCACCACGGTGGCGACCACCTGTTGGCGGGTACGGAAACGTTCGTCGACACGCACGACGTACTCCCCCGAGGCATCGCGGTAGTCGCCCGCGGGGATGACCTGGTTGGCGTCCTCGAGCGCGGCGGCGACGTCCTCGAAGGTGATTCCGTGCAGATTCAGCCGCTCTGGATCGAGGAAGACGTGGAACTCGCGCGCCTGCTCGCCGACGATCTCCGCCTCGGCAACGCCCGGGATGCGCGACAAGGGCACCTGTAATTGCTCGGCGATCAGGGTCAGTGCCCGATTCGAACGCTCGCCGACCAGGTTGACGGAGATCACCGGCAGCCAGAACGAGGTGTCGATCAGCTCAAAGGTCGATGGCTCGACCTGCGCCGGCAGCTCGTCGATGGTCCCGAGGACCCGGAAGCGCAACTCGTCGTAGAGCGCCTCGTAGTCGGTATCGTCGCGGAACTTGACGATAATGGTAGATCGCTCACGAACCGAGCTCGACCGGATGAGCTCGATCTGCTCGAGCCCATCCAGCGCCTCCTCCAGCTTGGTTGTGACCAGTGTCTCGACGTCGCGCGGGGAGGCCCCCGGGTAAAAGGTATTGATGATGACCTTTCCGAAGCTGACCTCGGGGTAGCGCTCCACCGACAGATCGCCGACGACGAAGGCGCCCGCGATGATGAGCACGACGAACAGGAGGTTGAACAGTACCTGTTGACGAAGCGTGAATCGGACGACGGATTCCATGGGGGACCTGCGCTGTGGCCTCGAGCGGATCGCGGGTGGGGGCGAGACTTGGGGGCGACGCCGCGGGCTACTCGCTCACCCCATCGTGCTCAACGCGGACGCGATCGCCGGCCTGGATCCCGGGGCCACTCACGCGCAGCCACTGGGTACCGTCCGGGTCCTGGTCGCGGCCAAGGAGCAGCACCCGCACCGGTTCGCCATCCACGGGCTCCACCCAATATTCCTCGTAGCTGTGCCGCACCGCGGCCGCGGGCAGCCGCACGGCGCCGCCGCGCTCCGGCATCGGGATCGAGAGCCGCGCGCGGAGCCCACCGCGCCGCGGCTCGATCGGGCCGTCGAGCCGAAGGTCCAGCGCGATCTTGCGGGTGACGGGATCGAAACCGGGGTTGACGCGGTATACCGACGCCTTCACGCGGATCTCCTGGTCGGGCAGTGTCAGCACGATACCATCAGTGCCGCGTGCGGCCAGGCTCAGCGCCGCATACTGCTCCGGGGTCAGCGCGAAGGGGACGATCAACGTCCTGAAGTCCGCCAGCTCGCCGACCTGTTCGCCAGCCCGGACCCACTGCCCCGGCTCGACGCCGCGCGACGTCACCCGCCAGCCTGTCTGGCCCATGATCTGTTTTCGGCGAAGGCGTTCTTCCAGCACGCGCTGCTGCACCGCAAGAGCGCGCAGCGCGTGACGGTCGTTCTGCAGGGTCTGCTCGGCGGTGTCGAGCTGCGTCGCCGCGGCGTTGTTCTCGCGCGCGAGCGTCGCGTAGCGCCCGACCTCGCGTTCGTCGAATCGGATCTGTGAGCGCAGACGGTCCTGTTGGACGAGGATGTCCTCGAGCTCCAGACGAGTGAAGGTCTCATCCAGACGCGCGAAGATGGCGTCCTCACCGATGCGCTCGCCCACGTCATAGGCGACCGACTCGACCCGGCCCTCTGACTCCGCCACCAGTGGCCGATGGGCAATGGCGCGGGTAAAGCCGGTCAGGACCACCTCGCGTATTGCCGGCTCGGCGAGCGCGTATCCGCCCTCGTCGGCCCGAGCCGCCGGGTGCGACGCCGGCTGAACGCCCAGCAGCCACAGCGAGGCGGCAAGGCCGAGGGCCTTGCACAGGGTTCGCGCGGGTGTCGAAGACGAGGGGGTCATCCGTGGCCGTGTGTCGCGTCCAGGTCCCGGCAACGGGTCAATGAGGCCAATGTCTTGGGCGATGCAGGGGCCGGACGGGACGGGGGACGCCCTTCACCGGGCGATGAATCGCCGCCACGCGTCCCCGGACGTGCCGAGCAGACGTCGTGGCGTGCGAGCTCAGCAGCCCTGATCCGAGGCCTCATCGGACTGCTGCTGTTGGGCCAGCCGAGCCCGGGCGGCGCGTTCGATGCCGCCGAGCGAGAACACCCAAACCTGCTGGATCAAGGCGTCGAGGCGATCTGGCACCGGTACGCGCTGCGGGTGCAGCCGGGAGATGATCGGCCCGGCGTGGTAATAGTAAAGAATCTGCCCGATGATGCTGGCGGCGCAGTCCAGGGTAAGCTCGTCGTCGACCGGGACACCGAGCAGCTCGCCGACGATGCTGTAGAGCTCGCGGGCATCCGGCTCGAGGTGCTCGGAGACGATCCGGTCGAGGACCTCGGTCGGGTGCGCCATCTCCGAGAGATAGATGGTGCTGAGCTGAACCTGGCGGCTGGAGTCTCCGCCGCAACAGAAGATCTCTTCAAACAGCGCCCGGATGTAGACCTGCAGCCGTTCGTCGGCCGGGGCCTCCGGTGGAAGGAACGCGGTGCGCCGCTGGCGCAGGGTTTCGAAGAGGGTGCCGTAGATGGCCTCGTAGAGCCGGCGTTTGTCGCCGAAGTGGTAGTGAACCGCCGCGACGTTCGCATCGGCCCGACCGCAGATCTCGCGGATGGTCGCGGCCTCGTAGCCATGCTCGGCAAAGACCTCGAAGGCGGCCGCGAGCAGACGTTCGCGGGTGTTGTTGGAAGAAGCGGTTTCGGTCACGGGGACACCCTTCGGCGATGATGAAGACTTGCTGGGCATGGCCGAGTTTAAAGCAAACGTTTGGTTGCCAGCTACGCGCGAGCCGATCCATGCCGTTTGTGCAGAGGCCGATCGATTCCATCCGCGGGCAGGATCGGCTCGCGCCCCGAGAGACGCGCTTCCCGGATTGCGCCATGCTCAACGGCCTCAGATCGCTGGGAACGCCGTGTCCGGGCCGTGCTCGGGCCGGGTCGGCAGGGGAGTGGGAGCGAGCGCTCGGGTCGGGACCGGTGGGCGCTCTGCCCCAGGGTTGGCCGGGGCCGGCGATGGCACGCGCAAGCCTCGGCGTGCTGGCAGGGCTTGATGTAGAATCCGACGGTTACGACGGCGACCAATTGATTCGCGTGCCTTGTTGGTGGATGCGAGGTGCCGTGTCTCGTTTGGCGGCACCGTCATCGCCTGTCGCATAACAACGCCTGGGTCCGACGCGGCTTCATCTCAGTTGGAAAGTCAATCCGTGGATACAGATACCGACACCGGGATCGCCGAGCCCAACCCGCCGGGGCGGCCTGTCCAGACAACGCTCAGGGCGCCGGCGCGGGTGCCAAGACCCGCGCCAAGGCCGAGGGCCGTGACCAGGTTCGCGCCGGCCTCGCGCTCGCGTTCCCCGTCCGTCTTCGGGTGGTTTACGCGTCTCCTGGCCGCGGGGCTCGGTGTGCCGCTCGATCTGCTGTTGCTCGGCCTGATCGGCGCGGCGGTGATCGTTTACGTGACGCTGCCCGATCTGCCCGACGTCGACACCTTGATGGACGTGCAGTTCGAGGAGCCGCTGCGGGTCTACACCGCCGAGGGCCTGCTGATGGCCGAGTTCGGCGTCCAGCGCCGTCACGCCGTGCGCTTCGATGAGATTCCGCCGCGGCTCATCAAGGCATTCATCGCCACCGAGGACAGCCGGTTCTTCGATCACGTCGGGATCGATATCGTCGGTCTGGCTCGCGCGGCGGTGGATGTCGCGCGCAGCGGGTCCGCGAGCCAGGGCGGCAGCACCATCACGATGCAGGTGGCGCGCAATTTCTTCCTGACCCGCGACAAGACGCTGCGGCGCAAGCTCTCCGAGCTGCTGCTCGCGATGCGGGTGGAGAAGAGTTTCTCGAAGCAACAGATCATGGAGCTGTATCTCAACAAGATCTTCTTTGGCCATCGCGCCTATGGGATCTCCGCTGCCGCCGAGCTGTACTACAGCAAGTCGCTCGATGCGCTCACGCTGCCGGAAATGGCCATGCTCGCTGGCTTGCCGAAGGCCCCGTCGGCGAACAATCCGCTGGCCAACCCCGACCGGGCCAAGGAGCGCCGTAACTACATCCTGCGCCGGATGCGTGATCTGGGCTATGTCTCCAGCCTGGACTATGAACAGGCGGCGGCGGCACCGGTCACGGCCACCAGCTACGTGCCTCCGATCGAGGTGGAGGCAGACTATGTCGCTGAGATGGTGCGTCAGGCCATGGTCGAGCGTTACGGTGCCGAGGCGGCATACAGCAGGGGACTGCGGGTCTACACCACCCTCCGGGCCAATCTGCAGCGTGCCGCCGATGAGGCCCTGCGTGACGGCCTGATGGCATACAACCTGCGGCACGGTTACCACGGGCCCGAGGCGCGGCTGGAGCGGGTGGGGCTGATGTCCCAGCAGGGGCTGGACGAGTATCTGTCCGAGCGTCCCCAGGTGCCGGGCCTGACGGTGGGCGTCGTCACCGATGCGAACGCGTCCACCGCGACGGTCTACCTGGGCGAGGGCCGCGGCGAGTCGTTGGGCCTGTCGCAGGTCAACTGGGCGCGCCGATACAAGACCGAGAACTGGCGTGGATCCAAGCCCCAGCGCGTCACCGATGCGGTGGAGGTCGGCGATGTGATCCGGTTGCGTCGGGACAAGCACGGGGCCTGGGTCCTGGCCCAGGTGCCCAAGGTCGGCGGTGCGCTGGTGTCGATGTCGCCGCAGGACGGTGCAATCCTGGCCCTGTCCGGCGGCTACGCGTTTCAATGGAGCAAGTTCAACCGGGTCGTTGATGCAAAACGTCAGCCGGGCTCGAGCTTCAAGCCCTTCGTCTACGCCGCGGCACTGGACAAGGGCTACACCCCGGCGAGCCTGATCAAGGACGAGAAGTTCGAGGTCCCGGGCAGCCACGGCATGTGGCGGCCGAAGAACTCCGACGGGAAGTTCATGGGGCCGATCCGTTTGCGTCTGGCGTTGACCAAGTCGCGCAATCTGGCCGTCATCGATCTGATCAATCGCATGGGCGTGGATCACGCCCGCCAGTATATCCAGCACTTCGGCTTCGAAGAGTCAGCCATGCCGCGGGACCTGTCGATGGCACTTGGTTCCGGCTCGGTGACGCCCTTGGAGATGGCCGAGGGCATGGCGATCTTTGCCAATGGTGGCTATCACGTCGGGCCCTATTTCATCAAGCGCGTCGAGGATGGCGAGGGAAACCTCCTGTTCGAGGCGGATCCGCCGCGCGCCTGCGGCCCATGCTGGTTTGAACGCGCGGATGGCGAGCAGGCCACCGTGTTGGCGGAGGGCGAGGCGGACGACCCGCGGGCAGAGCAGGTCATCGATCCGCGTATCGCCTACAACATTCAGTCGATCATGAAGGACGTCATCACGGACGGCACCGCGAAGCGCGCGTTGGTGCTCAAGCGCAACGACCTGTCGGGCAAGACCGGGACGACGAACGACTCGCGCGATTCCTGGTTCGTCGGCTACCAGCCGGAGATCGTCACGATCGCCTGGATGGGAATGGATGACAACCGCCCGCTGGGCAAAGGCGAGTGGGGTGGCACGGCGGCCCTGGGCGTCTGGATCGATTTCATGGCCGTCGCCCTGGCGGATATACCCGAGGCCGTCGTCAGGGTCCCGGACGGTATGGTCCCGATTCGCGTCAGCCTGACCACGGGTCAGCAGACCGAGTCGACGAGCGGAAGCATGGTCGAGTATATCCGCGACGAGTACCAGTTGATGCTGATGGGGCCGGATCCAGTGAGGTATGCCGGACCGGCCAAGGGGGGGAGATCCAAGCCGCGCCGGACCGCACCCAGGGTGATGGACGAGCTGTTCTAGACATCATGTCTTGACCCGCCCCGCAATGTGGCCCTGTGTCGATGGATTTGTCCGCCATCAACACCACCCACGCGCGTTGTGGACGGACAGCTCAAGATAGGATGTCTAACCGGGGCGCGGCGCGCTTGCGACATACAGGCTCGCATCCTTCCGGCATCGCAGCCGCACGCCGGTTGCGGCCGGTGCAAGAAGGCCCTGACCACGCGTGCGCATCGGTGCGGTGGCGCCCCCCGCGCCCCCGATACCATCTGGTGGCCCGATCTCGCCGCTCGTAATCAGGGCGATCGCGACCTGCCCCGGCGGCAGCGCCAGGTGTTCTCCGGCGTGCAGATCGAAGCGCTCGAGGGCGAACTCCGTCACCGGGACCCGGTAGTGCAATGGCGCCCCCGCGCCATGCCGAGACCCCGTGGCCTCGCGGGTGGGTTCGAGGATCGCCGGTGGCGCCGCGTGGAACCGGACCACGCTCAGCAATTCCTCCACGTCGATGTGCTTGGGCGTCAGGCCCCCGCGCAACACGTTATTGGAGCTGGCCATCAGCTCGATGCCGTTACCGCGCAGATAGCTGTGCAGCTCGCCGGCTGGAAGGAAGAGCGCCTGGCCGGGGCGCAGATGAACGAGATTGAGCAGCAGGATCGAGAACAGTCCGCGATCCCGGCGGCCCGGGAGTGAGAACTGCCGGTCTGCACGCAGCAGCCAGTAGCCCGTCTCGTCTGGCGAGAAGGGCGTTCTCGCCGCGGTCTGTTCCAGACGCGCGAGCAGTGGATCGAGAAGCCGATTCACCGCCGTCTGCTCGAGCCGCATCAGGTGCCGGTAGAGCGTGCGCAGACCTTCGTTGGTGCCATCGAATCGAGCCGACGCCGCCGCGAGCTCTGGTGTCTGGGCCAGGGTGGATTGAATCGCGTCCAATGGACGAAAGCCGCGCAGCGCAAAAAAGTCCGTCAGCGCGACCAGCAGCTCCGGCTTGTGGTTCGGGTCGCGATAGTTGCGCTTTGGGTCGTCGACCGGGATCCCGCGCCCGTTCTCGCGAATGTATCCCGCCCGCGCCTGCCGGGCATCCGGGTGCACCTGGATGGATAGCGGCCGGGCCGCGGCGAGTACCTTGAGCAGAAACGGTAGCCGTGGGCCAAACGCGGCAATGCCGGCATCGCCGAGTATCGGGCCAGATGCACGATCGACGAGTCGGTCGAGTGGGACCCAGGTCCCATCGATGTCGGCCGCGGCCGGAAGGTCCGGATGGGCACCGAGCCACAGCTCGGCGAACGGGCGGCGGGCCCGGTTGGGGCGTCCGATCAGCTCCGGGATGAAACGGCTGTCGCCCCAGGCATAGTGCTGTACGCCGCACTCGAGAGACAACACGCGCGGGTGGTCAAGGAAGTTGGCAATGGCCTGTGCCAACCCGTCTGGCGTCGTGTGCACCGCGCGGCGTGGTTGCATCCGGCACGGCCCTCAATGCGGAACCGATTCGCCCGTGATGGGCACGAAGCGCACCGGCAGCACGTCGCGGCGCTGGAGCACGCCGTTGGCCTGCTTGGTGATCACCACCAACTGCTGGTTGCTGTGCTCGTCGCCCAGTGGCATCACCAGCCGGCCGCCCACCGCGAGTTGTTCCACCAACGCCGGCGGCACCTCGGGTCCGGCCGCGGTGGCGATCATGCCGTCGAACGGGGCCGCCTCCGGCCACCCCAGATAGCCGTCGCCGGCCCGCACATGGACGTTATCGTAGCCCAGCTCGGCCAATCTGCGCGCGGCCTGTACGGCGAGATCGGGCACGATCTCGATCCCGTAGACCTCGACACCCATTTCCGCGAGCACCGCTGCCTGGTAGCCCGAGCCGGTCCCGAGCTCATAGACGCGATCGCCGGCACCGACGGCAAGGAGGTGACTCATGACGGCAACGATGTAGGGTTGGGAGATCGTTTGCCCGCGACCGATCGGCAGCGGGAAATCGCCGTACGCATCCCCCAGGAGATGGTCTGGCACGAACCGATGTCGCGCTACTGTCCGCATCGCGCGGATCACCGCGGGGTCCAGCCGATCGGTACCGAGGTACTGGCTCGTCGCGCGCACCTCGCGCTCGATCTGCTCGACCAGCTGGTTGCGCGCGAGCTGGGATTGGTCGTCGTTCGAGGGGCTCATTGGGGCGCTTCCGGTGGCGACGCATGCCAGCAGCGCCAGCCCGGCCAGCCGGGTGGCCAAAGGGGTATGGCGGGCGGATCCAATCATCGACTTGCATGCGTGCTGGGCGTTGCTGTCCTAAGTATGGCCGACTCGGCTGCAGGCTGCAGGGGCCGATCGGGGGGGCGGTGGACGCACGGCAGCGGCTGGCCAATTCCGGACCAATCCGACGAGGTGGCCTGCCGCGTCAAGGCGTTGGGGAGACCTTCAACAGGTTTATGCACAGGTCTGCAACAGCCATTGGGGATAAGCGCTGCCCTGCCTGGCCTGTGCCGCCAGGGCAGCACTCCACGCAAATGCGGGTATCCGGAGAAGAACAATCAATGGGTTAGGTGCGCTGTTCAATCTGTGACCAATCCGGCGGCAGTATTTTTCCAGTCAATAGGTTGGGCGCTTCGTGAACAGGTTTATTCACAGGTCTTGAGACCTGGCTGGGGACAACAGGTCGCGATCGCGGCAGCCGGAAGTCCCGGACCCCGGGGGGCGCGGCGAGACGGCGCATCGTTGGACCCCTGGGACGGGGCTTTACGGGCTTCCCGAGGGGCCGGTTGAGTGCCGCTCGCGAAGGCGGGGTTCAGTGCTTGGCCGCTGTCGCGTTACATGGTCTAATCGCCGCCCATGTTCCGCCCACTCCCCCTGTTCGTCGGTCTGCGCTACACGCGCGCGAAACGACGCAACCACTTCATCTCCTTCATCTCGCTGATCTCGATGCTCGGGATCACGCTCGGGATCGTTGCGCTGATCGTGGTCCTGTCAGTGATGAACGGCTTCCACAAGGAGATCCAGGAGCGCATCCTCGGAATGGCCTCCCACGCCACCCTGAGCGATCCCAGTGGGGTCGAGGCGGGGGGTGGGATTGCCGACTGGCAGGACCTTGCCGAACGGGTACGCGCCCATCCGAAGGTGGTCGGCGCGGCACCGTTTGTCGAGATCGAGGCCATGTTGATGAACGGGGGGCGTACCAATGGGGCACTGCTGCGCGGTATCCTGCCGGCACAGGAGGATGCGGTGTCCGACCTGCGTGAAGATATGGTGGCGGGCTCGGTGGACGCGCTGGCGCCCGGTGCGTTCAACATCGTTCTCGGCTCCGAGCTGGCGGCGATCCTCGGTGTTGGCCTCGGTGACAAGGTCACGGTCGTGACGCCGCAGGTGAACGCCACGCCGGTGGGCGTTATGCCGCGACTGAAGGCGTTTAACGTTGTGGGGCTGTTCCAGGTGGGCATGGCCGACTACGACCGCGGCGCCGGCTTCATGCACATTGAAGACGCCGCGCGGTTGATGCGTCTTGGCGAGGGTCGCGTCCAGGGCGTACGCATCAAGCTCAGTGACATGTTCGAGGCGCCACTGGTCGCGCGCGAGATCGCCTACTCGCTGGACGGGGTCTACCGGGTGACCGACTGGACCCAGGTGCATCGGAACTTCTTCGCGGCGCTGCGCACCGAAAAGCGGATGATGACCATCATCCTGTTCCTGATCGTCGCCGTGGCGGCCTTCAATATCGTCTCGACACTGGTCATGGTGGTCACCGACAAGCGCGCCGATATCGCGGTGTTGCGCACGCTTGGCATCTCCCCCGGACGGATCATGGCCATCTTCATGGTGCAGGGGACGACCATCGGTCTGGTCGGGACCCTGATGGGGGTGGTCGGCGGCGTGCTGCTGGGCTGGAACGTGGAGCCCATCGTCGCGGCCATCGAGCGGACCTTCGGCGTTCACTTCCTCGACCCCAGCATCTACTACATCAGCGCACTGCCTTCCGAGGTACGTGCGCCAGACGTGATCGCCATTGCGCTCGGTGCCTTCGTCATGGCCGTCGTCGCCACCCTGTACCCCGCCTGGCGGGCCTCCCGGACCGATCCGGTGGAGGCGCTGCGCTATGAATGACCTCGACCCGCATCCCGTGTCCCGTGCCGATGCGCCACCCCTCGACGCGGTGCCGGTGCTGGAGGCCCGCGGTGTGGCCAAGACCTTTCGTCAGGGGCCGCAAGAGGTGCGGGTGCTGCGAGGAGTGGACCTGCGTGTGACAACGGGCCAGCGCCTGGCGATCGTCGGCTCATCCGGGTCTGGCAAGAGCACGCTGCTGCACTGTCTGGGTGGGCTCGAGCGACCGAGCTCGGGTCAGGTTCTGTGGGGGGGGCAGGACGCGATGGGTCTGCGCGAGCGCGCCCGCGGGCTGATGCGCAATCGCCGGCTTGGCTTCGTCTACCAGTTTCATCATCTGCTGCCCGAGTTCACCGCGCTGGAGAACGTGGCCATGCCGCTGCTGATCGGCGGGTCGACGCCCGCCGATGCCTCGCAACGTGCCTCGGCCATGCTCGGGCGCGTCGGGCTTGGACACCGTGAGACGCACAAGCCGTCGGAGCTCTCGGGCGGCGAGCGTCAGCGAGCGGCGGTCGCCCGGGCCCTGGTCACGCACCCCGACTGCGTGCTCGCCGACGAGCCGACCGGCAATCTCGATCGACACACCGCCGAGGGTGTCTTCGAGCTGATGCTGGAGCTCAACGCCGAGGTCGGAACGAGCCTGATTATCGTTACCCACGACCTGGAGCTGGCCGGGCGAACCGATCAGATCTGGCGGCTCGACGATGGCTTGCTGGCACGCATCGAGGCATAGCGCGCGCGGCGCAGACGGATCTCGCGCATCAGGCTCCAGCGCCACAGGGCCTGGATGCTGACGTAGCCGAGCACCGAGCAGACGGCGGCGCAGACCAGGCAGCCGATCGTCAACGGCCAGAGGATGCCGATCCAGTTGTGCCAGTCCATCCAGAACTCGAGATCGAACGGCAGCACCGGTTGGCTGATCATCCAGCAGCCAAGCACGTAGGCAAAGTAGAACATCGGTGGGATCGTGACCGGATTGCTGACCCACACGAGGGCCACGGAGATGGGCAGGTTGACGCGAAACTTGATCGCGCCCGCCGCGGCAATCACCATCTGACCCACTGGCGGCAGATACATCACGAACAGCCCGACGGCGAAGGCGCCGGATGCGGAGCGGCGGTTCAAGTGCCACAGGTTGGGATCCTGGAGCAATGAGCCGAACACGCGCAGGCACTGCAGATCCAGTATCTCGCGCGGTTTCGGCATATTACGCCTGAGCCACCGTTTCACGGAATTGGTATGGTTCTCATGCCTGGGGTGTGGCCGTCAAGTATACGCGAGCGCGCGGGGTGTGGAAGTGGCTTGTCATGGCCCGAGGCCAGCGTGTCGCGGCCCGCCGGTTGGCTGATCATCGTGGACTTGCGAGAAGGATCGGGAGGCAATGGCCAGACAGGGCCAGGGCGCATTGGAGCGAACCACCGGGCAGGGTGAGCGGCCGGCGCCGGCGCACGCCGCGCTGACCTGGAACGCGCTCGCCTTCGCACTCGGCGTCGGCCTCTATTTCCTGCAGCCGCGGATCCCCCCGGGTTGGCCGGTCGTTGCCGCGGTGCTGGCTGCGGCGGGGTTGTCGCTGCGCTACCGGAGGATGTGGCCGGTCGTATCCTGTCTGGCCGGTTTTGGCTGGTCGCAGCTCGCCTGTCAGGGCCTGCTCAGTGCCCCCTTTCCCGAAGGCCTGGTGCGTCAAGACCTTGTGATCGAGGGGCGGGTCGCCTCGCTGCCCGAGCGCGGCGGGGATGGCGTGCGCTTTCTGCTCGACCCCGAAGCCGTCTGGCATGGCGATCAGCGCGTGCGCTTCGGCGGGCTGGTGCGCCTGTCGTGGTATCGAGACCCGCCCGAGCTGCTCGCTGGCCAGCGTTGGCGGCTCGCGGTCCGACTCAAGCCACCGCACGGGTTCGTCAACCGCGGCGGTTTCGACTACGAGCGCTGGCTGTTCCTGCAGGGAGTTGGCGCGAGCGGTCACGTGCTGGCCCGCGATCAGAATCGATTGCTCGACGCTGGCGCGGGCCGGTACCGATTGCTGCGATGGCGCCAGCGGCTGCGCGATCGGCTCACCGCGGCCTTGGCGGGGCTTGGCAGCCCGGATCGGGGGGCGGGAACCGACGGGCGAGCCGGATCCGGTCGCGACTCCGCGGTCGCCGGCGCCGTAAAGACCAGTCCGGCGGGGGCATTGGTCAGTGCACTGGTCGTCGGGGATCGCGGTGGCCTGACGCCCGCGCAGTGGAGGGTCTTCGCCCAGACCGGTACCAGCCACCTGATCGCGATCTCCGGCCTGCACGTTGGCCTGGTGGCCGGCTTCGTGTTCGTGCTGGCGCGCTGGCTCTGGTCGCGCGGCACCCGTCTGGTGCAATGGCTCGCGGCACCGCGGGCGGCGGCGCTGGCGGCCCTCGCCGCGGCGGTGCTCTATAGCGCCCTGGCGGGTTTTTCGGTATCGACCCAACGGGCGCTGATCATGCTGGCGGTGGTGCTGCTGGCGCTCGTCGCCGGTCGTACGCTGCGTCCTTTCGGGGCACTGCTCACCGCCCTGGTGGCCGTGCTGCTCGTGGATCCGACCAGCGTACTGTCGTTTGGATTCTGGCTCTCGTTTGGGGCGGTCGCGGTGCTCCTCTACGCGCTGGGCGGGCGTCTGGCGCCGGCACCGCTGCTCTGGCGCTGGGGTCGGGCACAGTGGGCGGTCGCCCTGGGGCTGCTGCCGATGTTGCTGCTGTTCTTCGGGCGCGCGTCGGTGGTGGCGCCGGCGGTGAATCTGGTCGCGGTCCCACTCTTCGGGGTGATCCTGCCGGTGGTGCTGGTGGCCGCCCTGGTGGCCCTGGCAGGGTGGTATCTGCCGCTGGTCCTGGTTGGCCAGGGGCTCGACGCGGGCTATCGATTTCTGGCCTGGATTGCGCGCTCGCCCATGGCCGCCGAGGCAATCAGTGGCCGCCCGGACTGGGTCTGGATCGCCGCGTTCGCTGGCGTGCTGTTGTTGCTCGCCCCGCGTGGGTTGCCCGCGCGGTGGCCCGGACTGGTGTTGCTGTTGCCGCTGGCGCTGGTACGGCCACCGGTCCCCGAGCCCGGTCAGGCGGACTTCACGCTGCTCGACGTGGGGCAGGGGCTGGCGGTCGTGATCCGTACGGCCTCGCACGTATTGGTCTATGACCTTGGTCCACGTTATCCAAGCGGTTTCAATACGGGCTCCGCGGTGTTACTACCCTATCTGCGCACCGTCGGCGTCGAGCACCTGGACGTGCTGATGGTGAGCCATGCGGATCGGGACCATGCCGGAGGACTGCCCGGGTTGGTGGCGGAGATGCCGGTCGAGCGGATCCTCAGCGGCGAGCCCGAGGCCATCGCCACGGAGCTGCCCGCGATGCCGGGGCAGACACCGGGGGCCGCGCCAGCCCCCTGCCGGCGCGGACAGCACTGGACCTGGGACGGGGTCGAATTCGAGGTGCTGTACCCGCTCGCGGATGCGGAGCAGGGAAACGACAGCTCGTGCGTGCTGCGCGTGAACGCCGGCGGGGCATCCGTTTTGCTGACCGGCGATATCAGTCGAAGGGTCGAGGCGCGCCTGGTGGCGCTCGATGGCCGCCGACTGAGCAGTGACCTGCTGGTCGCCGCCCACCACGGTAGCAACACGTCCTCGTCGTTGGCCTTCATCGCGGCGGTGGCGCCGCGTGTTGTGCTCTATTCGGCCGGCTATGCCAATCGGTTTGGCTTCCCGACCGCCAAGGTCCGGGCACGCTTCGACGCGGCCGGTGTGCGCCCGCTCAACACGGCTGACAGCGGCGAGATCCGCTTTCTGCTCGGCCCGCCCGCGCGCGTTGATGGACCGGTGTCGGGACGTGTGGTCGATGCCAGGCTCTGGCGCCATCGGCCGCCGCCGGGGCCCGATGGCGGATGAGCTGGCGTTGGCCGGTGGCGCATCCGCGCACGGGGCGCCATCGACGCCCTGCACGGCGTCTGCGCGCGAATCGGGTGGGGCATCGGGGGCCTGCCGGGAACCGCGTACGGACTCGCATTCCCACCCGTTGGCCAACGGCGCGTCGACACCCGCGTCGCGGGCCCGCCAGAGGCTGGTGATTCAGGTGAGGCAGGGGCGTGGAGCGCGGTATCCACTGGCCGGGTGCTTCGGCGTTCCCTCGCAATCGGGTATGATGTCGGTGCTGGCCCGAGAGTTGATGGCCACGGTCGTTCGACGATTTTCGTAAGGCGGAGGGCACGCTCAGGTGCTGGAGCTGTTGGAGGCGGGCGGGTGGCTGATGCTGCCGATCGTGCTTTGCTCAGTCATCGCGTCCGTGATCGTCATCGAGCGGTTTTGGGCGCTGCGTCGCCGGGTGATCATGCCCGACAACCTGGTCAGCCAGATCTGGCAGCTCGACCGGCGCCGGCAGCTCGACGATGAGCGCATCGCCGAGATCCGCGATGGCTCGGCGCTGGGGCGCATCCTGGCCGCCGGCGTGGTCAACCGCTTCCACAGCCGTGAGGTGATGAAGGAGGCGATCCACGATACCGGTCGGCAGGTGGTTGCCGACATGGAGCGATACCTCAACACCCTCGGCACCATCTCGTCGGTTGCACCGCTGCTCGGGCTGCTGGGCACCGTGATCGGCATGATCGACGTCTTCGGCGTGATCATGAACGCGGGCGTCGGCAATCCGGGCGTGCTCGCCGGCGGCATCTCCAAGGCCCTGATCACGACCGCCGCCGGGTTGTCCGTCGCCATCCCGACGCTCATGTTTCACCGCTATTTCAACAATCGCGTCACGCACCTGATTCTCGGTATGGAGGAACAGGCGCTGCGCTTGGTCGAGGTGATGAAGGGCGAGCGCGAGGCCGATGAAGGGGGGTTGCCGTGAATCTGCGTCCGCAGCGCCAGGACGCCCCCGACATCAACCTGACACCCCTGATCGACGTGGTGTTCCTGTTGTTGATCTTCTTCATGGTCTCGACCACGTTCAAAGACGATGGCCGGCTGCGTCTGGAGTTGCCGCGGGCCGATGGTGAGCCGGCCGCGGCCGAGGAGATCACGCTGATCGAGGTCATCATCGACCGCTTCGGCCGCTATTACGTCAACGATGCGCAGGTGGTGGACACCGATCTGGCAACCGTGGAGAAGGCCCTGATCGGTGCCGCGGGCGAGCGTCGCGATCTGCCGGTGCTGATCAAGGCCGACGCGCGCACGCCCCACCAGGCGGTCATGCGTGTGCTCGACGCGGCCAGTCAGCTTGGACTCGTGAAGATCGCGTTCGCCACCAGCCAGCCCGACGAGGGTGCTCCTGACCGGAAGCGAGCCGATCCCGGCGACGCTGCGCCCGCGCCGAACCCCCCCGCCGATTCAGTGGGCCGATGACGAGCTCGCCCGTCCTGTCCGTCTCGGGTAAGGAGATCTATCGGCGCCTGATCGGCTATGTGAAGCCGTACTGGCGGGTATTTGCGATCTCCATCGCCGGCATGCTGGTGTTCGCCTCGACCGAGCCGCTGTTCGCGGCCATGATCAAGCCCCTGCTCGACGGCAGCTTCGTCGACCGCGACCCGCGGGTGGTGCAGATCATGCCCATCTTTCTGGTCGGGATCTTCGTGGTCCGGGGCATTGCCGGTTTCGTCGATAGCTATTTCCTCTCCTGGGTCGGCCGGCGGGTCGTCGCCGACCTGCGCCAGGAGATGTTCGAGCACCTGCTGCGCGCCCCGACGCGTTATTTCGACAATCACGGCTCCGGCCAGATCCTGGCCAAGCTGACGTACAACGTCGAGAACGTCGCCACGGCGGCGACCTCCGCGGTGACGACGCTGGTGCGCGACGGCTTCACCGCCTTTGCGCTGCTGCTCTACATGCTCTATCTGGACGCGACCCTCTCCGCGATCTTCCTCCTGATCGGCCCGTCGATGGCCTTCACGATCAAGTACGCGACCAAGCGTTTCCGCCGCTATGGCAAGCGCATCCAGGACCGGGTCGGTTCGCTGACCCACGCGGCGCAGGAGGTCATCGAGGCCCATCGCGTGGTCAAGGCGTTCGGCGGCGAGCAACAGGAGGCGCGGGAGTTCTCCGCGCTCAACGAAAAGACCCGCTCGCTGCAGATGAAGATGATCGCCACCGAGGCGGTCAGCGTGCCCTTGGTGCAGCTGATCTCGGCCATCGCCATCGGCATCATCGTCTATCTGTCGACCATGCAGGGGCTGCGCGAGGACATCACCGTCGGCACCTTCATGTCCTTTGTGGTCGCGATGGGACTGATGCTCCCGCCGGTAAAGCGGCTCACCGCGGTCAACTCCCAGCTCCAGCGCGGTGTGGTGGCGGCCGAGAGCCTGTTCGAGCTGCTCGACACCGAGGCCGAGGACGACAGCGGGACACAGACAATGGAGCGGGCCGTCGGACGGGTCGAGCTCCGCGACCTGACCCATGTCTACTCCGAGGAGAAGGGGCCCGTGATCCATGGCCTGAGCCTGACCATCGAGCCCGGCGAGAGCGTCGCGCTGGTGGGGCGCTCGGGCAGCGGAAAATCGACCCTGGCGAGCCTGCTGCCGCGCTTCTACGACCCGGCCGCCGGGCAGATTCTGATCGATGGCGTGGACATCCGTCGGCTCACGTTGCGCAGTCTGCGCGCGCAGATCTCCCTCGTGACCCAGGATGTCGTGCTGTTCAACGACAGTGTCGCGAACAACATCGCCTATGGTCAGGCCGCCGACTTCTCGCGAGCCGAGATCGAGCGCGTGGCCGAGGCCGCCCACGCGCTGGAGTTCATCCGTGCCCTGCCGCAGGGGCTGGACACCCTTGTTGGCGACCGTGGCGTGCTGCTCTCCGGCGGCCAGCGCCAGCGCCTGGCCATTGCCCGCGCAATGCTCAAGGACGCGCCGATCCTGGTGCTCGACGAGGCCACCTCCGCGCTCGATACCGAGGCCGAGCGCCACATCCAGGCCGCGCTGGCCGAGCTGATGCAGCATCGCACCACGCTGGTCATCGCCCATCGGCTGTCGACCATCGAGCACGCGGATCGCATCGTCGTGCTCGACGCGGGTCGGATCGTGGAGCAGGGACGACATGCGCAGTTGTTGGCCCGCGGCGGCTACTACGCGCGCCTGCATCGGCTGCAGTTTCATGACGGGCCAGACGCCATCCCCGATGCTGGCGATCCGACGGCGTGAGCCCCGAGACCCTCTGGTATCGCCCTGGGCATCCGCTCGCATGGTTGCTCGCGCCGCTCGGCTGGCTGTACTGCGGCATTGCCGTGCTGCGTGCATTGGCTTACCGGCGCGGCTGGCTGGCCTCCTATGCGGTGGGGGCTCCGGTCCTCCTGGTCGGAAACCTGACGGTCGGTGGCACCGGCAAGACACCGCTGGTGCTCTGGCTGACCGCGCGTCTGCGCCAGCAGGGGTGGTCCCCGGGCGTCGCGACCCGCGGTTACGGGGGCGCGCGTAGCGCCGGACCCCGGCCGGTTCCGCCACGGGGTGATCCGGCGAGCTTCGGCGACGAGCCGGTCCTGCTCGCGCGTCGCGCCGGATGTCCGGTCGTGGCCGGACGCGATCGGGTCGCCGTCGCGCGCGCCCTGGTGGATCAGGGTTGTGACGTCATCGTCAGCGATGACGGGCTGCAGCACTATCGATTGCAGCGGGATCTGGAGATCCTGCTGATCGACGGCTCGCGTGGGTACGGCAATGGGCGCTGCCTGCCCGCCGGCCCGCTGCGCGAGCCCCCGGGCCGGGAGCGGCGGGCCGACCTGATCCTGGTCAACGGCGATGGCGCGAGAGACAATCTGCCCAGGATGACGCTGGTGCCGGGCGATGCGGTGAATCTGGCCGATCCCCTGCAACGCCGGCCGCTGCGGGGCTTTCTGGGCGAGGAGGTGACCGCGGTGGCGGGCATCGGCAATCCGCGGCGGTTCTTTGCGATGCTGCGCGCTGCCGGCCTCGCGCTGTCCGCCAGGCCGTACCCGGATCACTATCGCTTCCGCCGGTCCGACCTGGCCGGTTGGCCGAGTGGGCCGATACTGATGACCGAAAAAGACGCGGTGAAATGTGCGCCCCTGGCGGGTCCGGGCTACTGGTTCGTGCCCGTGGACGCGCATCCCGACGAGGCGTTCGTCACCGCGCTGGATCGCGCCGTCGACGCGTTGCGGGCGGATCGGTCCCGGTCAAGCCGGGGCCAGCGCGACGACTGAGACGAGACCGGCCTCGAGCGAGGCGGGTCCAACACGACACAGAGGAAAGACATCGATGGATAAGCGACTGCTGGACATCCTGGCCTGCCCCGTCTGCAAAGGGAAGCTTGTCTACGACAGGTCCGCCGGTGAGCTCATCTGCCGCGCGGACCGGCTCGCGTTTCCGGTGCGCGATGGCATCCCGGTGATGCTCGAGGAGGAGGCACGGCAGCTGGCCCCCGACGAAGAGGTGGGCCTGTCTTGAACGACGCAGCCGAACGCCCCGAGGCGGCCGCCTTCCGGGTCGTCATCCCGGCCCGCTACGGCGCGACACGTCTACCCGGCAAGCCGTTGCGCGACATCGGCGGCCGGCCGCTGATCGCGCACGTGTGGCAGCGCGCCCGCGAGAGCGCCGCCGCGGAGATCGTCGTCGCCACCGACGATGCACGCATCGCCGATGCCTGTCGCGGCTTTGGCGCCGACGTTGCGATGACCCGCGCCGATCATCACAGCGGCAGTGATCGGGTCGCGGAGGTCATTGCCGCGCGCGGGTGGCCGGACGACACCGTCGTGGTCAACCTGCAGGGAGACGAGCCCTGCATGCCCTCGGCGCTGATCGACCAGGTCGCGGCTGACCTGGCGGCCCATCCGAGCTGTGGGATCGCGACCCTGGCCTGGCCGATCAACGAAGTCGACACCCTGTTCGATCCGCACGTGGTGAAGGTCGTAACCGACCGTGAGGGGTTTGCGCTCTATTTTTCGCGGGCGCCCATTCCCTGGCATCGCGACGAGTTCCTGCGCGGAAACACCAGGCTGCCGGCCGTGACGCCCTTTCTGCGGCATATCGGCCTGTATGCCTACCGCGCCGGTTTTCTCACGCGTTTCGTCACCTGGACGCCGACGCCGCTGGAGCTGGCAGAGTCACTGGAGCAATTGCGGGCACTGTCGTATGGGCAGCGCATCCATGTGTCGAGCGCGGGCGTCGAACCGGGGCCCGGCGTGGACACCCGCGACGATCTCGCGCGGGTCGTCGAGCGCCTGGCGGCCGGTGCATGCTGATCCGGGCGGGGGCGTGGCGCGGCGGCCGGCCTCAGTGGCGTTCGGTCAGCGCGTCGAGCAGCAGCATCAGGTCCTCGGACAGGTCGTCGTTCTGGTCGAACAACGGCAACTCGATGATCTCATTGGAGCGCGATACCGCCTGCCCGTACTGATCGGCCTGGATCGGCGGCGTCGCCTCGCGCGCCTCGAGCACCAGCCGCCGCTCGTGGCCGAGGACATCAATGACCCGGCAGGGGCGCCCGAGGTATCGGCAGTCACGGCCGATCAAACGATGCAGTCGTTCGATAATGGCTTGATCGGTCATGGCAGGCTGCTCGAGGCTCGCGTCAGGGGGCAGGGGGAGATGATCACTAACCTGGGGTGTCGTCGAGGTTTCTCCAGTGGCCGCAAACGGGTTTTCACCACTGGCACGCGAAAGCGGGCCGCTCGCGGCGCCTTGTGAGCACCCTGGCTCGGGTCGCGCCGCCGGGGGCGTCCACGGCCGTGGGGCTGAATCCGCCGCCAGGTCGCGCGCACCGGTGCGCGAGGCCGTCGCCCCAAGGGGCCTTCCTCGCGGGCAGCGCCCCGCAACAACGCGCCAACCGCGAACGCGGTCGGTATCTCCGCCCGGCATCGGTCACGCGTGGCTGCAAACGGGCTGGATCAGGATGCCGGCAGGGCCTCAGCACAGCGTTTCCTTCAGCTTAGACTCAAAGTGAGCAGGTAAGACCATGGCAGAGAGATTGGAAGTCGGCTTCCCGGGGGGGAAGCGGGTGGATGTTGGAGTCGGTGGTTTCGTCATCGGGACGGATCAGTCGGAGAAGGCGGGGGGTACGGCGTCGGCGCCGGAGCCATTCGCGCTGTTCCTTGCATCCCTGGCGGCGTGCTCCGGCATCTATGCGCTGAACTTCTGCCAGAGCCGCAAGCTGTCCACCGACGGGCTGGGGCTGTCGATGGACTGGGAACGGGACGCGCAGGATCCGGCGCGCGCAAAGGTCGTGCTTCGGCTTCGTCTGCCGGCCGGGTTCCCGGAGCGCTATCGCACCAGTGTCGTCCGGGCGATGGACCTTTGCGCGGTCAAGAAGAACATCATCAATCCCCCGAGCTTCGAGATCCTGATCGAGGATTGACGCCGCGCCAGGTCAGGTGGTGAACAGGGCCTCGCCCGCGGGGTCCAAACTGACGAGCAGGGCGCGGTCCGCCGGCGTGCCTCCTCGCTCCAGACCCTCCGGTGCCATTGGCGAGGCCGCGGGGCGAGCTGCGAACGGTGGCCCGAAATAAAAAAAGCCCCGCGGGGAGCGGGGCGATTCACCACTGAGGAGGTCAGAGGACGGAAATGGCAGAGAGAGGATCTTCCGCCTCGCTTCTCTATTAGCAGGTTGGATGCCAACTTGATTTTTGTCATCTAACCTATTGAAGAAACGTAAGAATATTTGGATTCGCTGGTCTACTTAACGAGGTGCGTTTGCATTCAGCGCGCGACAGTCGGCACGATTTTGGACGATTCAGCACCGCCTTGGTGCGGCGTAGGGGCCTTTATGGCCTCTTGACCCTCGTCCTGGGTTTCGCGGCCATCGCCGGGCCCGTACCCGATGCGGCGACCCAGACACACCTCGAGGCGGCCGGATGGCTCCAGCTCGAGCGCGATCAGGCCGCGTACCGCGAGCGGGTCGGCCCACTCGACCTCAAGCGCGAGCGCGAGCTCGAGGTGATCGAGCGCACGCAAGATCTGCAATGGCGCTCCCTGCAGCAGCAACAGCGCTGGGAGGCACAGAGGATCGGGAGAGAGCATCGCCTGGATGCGGGAGGAGGCGAGCCGCCGACGCGCGCCCGGCGTGAATGGTTCATCGACCAACGCCGCAGCGTCCAACAGCAACGGTTGCGGACTCAGATCCAGCAGGACTCGCTGCCGTTCAGCGGGCGTTGAGCCGGGAACAAAAAGCCCCGCTCCCACGCGGAGTCACGAAACGATCGGCGGCCCCGTGGCATGGCCCGCCGCTGGCAGGGTCCAGGAACTCCCTGTTGCGCGACCCGGACGCCCGATGGTCCGCCCATCGGTCCCAGCGGTGAGCCCCTAGGTCGGACCGCCGGCCAAGACGAAAGGCCAATCCCCATGTCGTCAAGCAAGGCTTGCGGGACCAAACACCCAAGGCCAGCACGGCGCTCCAGCGCCTGTAAAGCGACACCAGGAATTGACCCCCTGGCGACGCGTAGGATTGCCCCCTTGGTTTACGTGGATTGGTTTGTGACGCGATACTCGTGGATGCCTGCATCAAGATTCATCGAGAGCAGGGTCCCGGGTTGTTCGAGAGCGTCTATGAGTCCGTCCTCGCCCATGAGCTCGGGCAGCGAGGTTGTCACGTCGAGCGGCAGTTTTCCGTTCCGATCATCTACGAGGGAATGCGCTTCGAAGAGGGATTTCGAGCGGATCTCGTCATCGACAACCGTCTGCTGGTTGAGCTCAAGTCGGTGGAACGACTGGCTCCTGTCCACAAGAAGCAGGTATTGACGTATCTGAGACTCACGAGATTGCCGCTGGGCTTTCTCGTCAATTTTGGCGAAGACCTGCTCGGCTTCATCAACGACGACCTGTTCCCGTCGCTCAAAGACCTCCCCGCCCACGGCACCAACGCCAATCGCGCCCGCGTGGTGCGTGCCGTCTTCGAGGATGCCTACAACTACATGAAGTCCGGCCAACTGCTGCGTCAGGTCATCAACAAGATCAGCGGCGTGGACTTCAACGACCTCGCCTCGCGCCGTCACTTCGGCGACATCTACGAGCAACTGCTCAACGACCTGCAATCGGCCGGCAACGCCGGGGAGTACTACACCCCCCGCGCCATCACCGCCTTCATGGCCGAGCGCATCGACCCCAGGCCCGGCGAGACCCTGTTCGACCCCGCCTGCGGCACCGGCGGCTTCCTCACCTGCGCCATCCGCCACATGCGCGGCCACTACGTGAAGCGCCCGGAGGACGAGCAGGCACTCCAGGCCGGGCTGCGCGCGGTGGAGAAAAAGCAGCTCCCGCACATGCTCTGCGTCACCAACCTGCTGCTGCACGGCATCGAAGACCCCAGCTTCGTGCGCCACGACAACACCCTGGCACGCCCCTACATCAGCTATGGCCAGCGTGATCGGGTCGACATCATCCTCACCAACCCCCCCTTCGGCGGCAAGGAAGAAGACGGCATCGAATCCAACTTCCCCGCCCACTTCCGCACCAAAGAGACCGCGGACCTGTTCCTGGCGCTCTTCATCCGTCTGCTCAAGCCCGGGGGGCGCGCCGCCGTCGTCCTGCCCGACGGCAGCCTGTTTGGCGAGGGCGTGAAGACCCGGCTGAAACAGCACCTGCTCGAAGAATGCAACCTGCACACCATCGTGCGCCTACCCAACAGCGTCTTCAAACCCTACGCCAGCATCGGCACCAACCTGCTGTTCTTCGAAAAGGGCGAGCCCACCCGCGCGGTTTGGTTCTACGAGCACTCTGTCCCCGAGGGCCAGAAGGCATACTCCATGACCAAGCCCATCCGCGTGGAGCACCTGCAAGGGTGCGTGGACTGGTGGGGCGGCGTCGAGCGCAAGGACCGGAAACCCACCGAGCAGGCGTGGTGCGTCAGCCTCGAGGAGATCAAGGCCCGCAACTTCAACCTCGACTTCAAGAACCCCCACACCGTCGAAGACGACCACGGCGACCCCGAGGAGCTGCTGACCAAGCTCAACGAGGCCGAGCAACAGGCCGCCGCCCTGCGCGAGCAGCTAAAGGGCATCCTGGCCGAGGCGCTGCTGCGATGACCACCGAGGACAGAACAGCGACGGAAGAAGCAATCCATTACTTCGTGGACGAAAGCGGAGACGGTGTCCTGTTCGACGGCAAGGGCCACGTTCTCTACGAAACGGGGAACACACCAAGGCACTTCATCCTTGGACTGGTCCAGACCAAGCGACCCAAGCAGGTGGAAGAGGCACTGAAAACACTTCGCGGCAGCCTCTTGACCGACCCTTACTTCAAAGACGTGCCATCCTTCCAGCCCGCGGCTCGGAAGACCGCGATCCAGTTCCACGCCAAAGACGACCTTCCGGAGGTCCGACGCGAAGTCTTCCGGCTGCTCATAACCCTGGATTTCAAGTTCTTCGCTGTCGTCAAGAGCATGAAGAACGTCCTCGACTACGTCCGCAGTCGCAACGCCATGGACAGCCGCTACCGATACCAACCGAACGAGCTCTACGACCTCACCGTCCGTATGCTATTCAAGCACCGGCTGCACAAGCACCGGGCGTACCGGGTTGTCTTTGCGCATCGCGGCCAGCGCGACCGCACGGCCGCCCTCAAGGAGCAGCTGTTGCTTTCCCGTGACCGCTTCTTGCAGCAGCTTGGGCGCGAGGCCGCAGACACGACCCTCGACCTGTCCCCCGCGTTTCCGAAGGATGCCCCGAGCCTACAGGTCACGGACTATTGCCTGTGGGCGTTGCAGCGGCTTTTCGAGAGGGAAGAGGACCGGTATCTGGGGATGCTTCAGGAGAAGATATCCTTGATCCACGATGTGGACGACAAGTGCCAGAAGCACTACGGCTGCTACTACAGCAGAAGCAAGCCCCTCACCCTTGCGGACATAAAAAATCGGCAGGTATAGGATTCAGGGCTCTGGGCCAAGAATCACACGGCGTGGAGCCGAATTTCGCCTGCCGACGTAACCTTAGAGTGGCTCATGAAGGAGATTGCGTCAAGGTTGCTGGACAACTTCAGCCGTCTCAGTGAGGCCCCGGACGCCGTTCCGCGGCTGCGGCGGTTCGTCCTCGATCTGGCCGTCCGGGGGAAGCTGGTGGAACCGGACCCGAACGAGGAGGCAGCGTCCGCACTCCTTGAACCGCACTCGACCATCGCAGCGCAGCGGCTACCAAGCTCCGCACGAAAAGTAGAGCAGGTTCCGTTTGCGCTTCCGTC
>JAXGTD010000033.1:0-32239 GCA_040775095.1 Chromatiaceae bacterium
AGCCCAAGCCCAAGCCCAAGCCCAAGCCCAAGCCCAAGCCCAAGCCCAAGCCCAAGCCCAAGCCCGTTAGGCCGCCGGTCACGGATCAGAACCCTCGCCGATCTCCCGTGCAACCCGGTGATGCAAAACCGGTGAGCAGCAGCAAAGGCAATCCCACGCGACCTGCCGCGACGGGGGGCGCGTCGCCAGGCCGCGCGGCCGGCGCCGGTAGCCAGGTCTCCGGCGCGGCGAAGGAGAAGGCCGAAAGCCGCTATCTCTCCGAGCTGCAGCGCGCGTTGGCGCGACGGCGCTACTATCCGATCGGTGCCCGTCGCGAGGGGTTGGAAGGTACCGCCAGCGTGCAATTCACGATTCAGGCCGACGGCCGTTTTACGGCAATTCGGATCAGCGGCGCGTCGGGCTTCGAGGCCCTCGACAAGGCGGCCACGACCACCGTCACGAGGCTCGCCCGATTCAAGCCGATCCCGTCTGAGATCGGTCGCAGCCATTGGACCGTGCGGGTGCCCATCGTCTTTCGGCTGCATTGACGCGGGCGCGATTGCCCATGGACATTCAGCTCGGCCATTGCAGCCCGTATATTGGATCGTGACTCGAACCAAACCGTATTCCGAGGACCGTCCGATGAGCACCGTGAATCTCGACCACATCCGCCCGCTGCAGGAGGAGTTGAACGCGCACCCGATCTACGGGGCAATCCAGAACGTGGCGGACCTGCGCATCTTCATGGCCCATCACGTGTTTTCCGTCTGGGACTTCATGTCGCTGATCAAGTATCTCCAGGGCAAGGTGGCGCCAACCACGGTACCCTGGATGCCACATGGTGACCCCACGCTGCGCTACTTCATCAACCAACTCGTGCTCGAAGAGGAATCCGACCGCTTCGAGACGGCCAATGGCCCGATCCACGGCAGCCATTTCGAGCTCTACTGCCGCGCGATGACCGAGATCGGCGCCGACGGGGACATGCCCATGCGCTTCCTCGCCGCCGTGCGCGAGCATGGTATCGACCAGGCCCTTTACGCCGACCTGGTGCCCCTGCCAGCGCGATACTTCTGCGAAACGACCTTCTGCTTCATCCGCGAGGACAAGGCCCCGGCCGCCGCGGCGGCGCTGGCGGTGGGCCGCGAGCGAATCATTCCCGACATGTTTCGGCGCCTGCTCGCCGAGATGGCCGTGACCGAGGACCAGGCGCCGACCTTCCACGCCTACCTCAAGCGCCACATCCACCTCGACGACGAGAGTCACGGCCCGCTGTCGCTGGAACTGCTCGACGCCCTGTGCGAGGACGACCCGCAGAAGATCGAGCTGGCCGCGATCGCCGCAGAAGAGGCAATCTGTGCCCGGATTCGGTTCTGGGACGGCGTGCTCGACGCAATCACGAGGGGGCGCGGCTGATCATCGCCCCCGCGGCGCTCCCGCGGAGGCGCGGCGGACTCGCTCCGCGGACCGACACGCATCCCGCACCGCGCATCACCCGCACCGCCAGCGTGGCCCCGGCAAACCGCGCCAAAGAGTGACAGTGGAACCAGTAAACGTGGAACAAGAACTGCGCGCCGCCGCGCTGCTCTCGCGGCTGACTCCCGAGCAGATGACCCGGGTGATCGAGCACGCGCGGCACATCCACCTCGACGAGGGTGAGTGGCTGTTTGGCCAGGACGACCCGGCCGAGCGATTCTATTTCGTGCGCGGCGGGCGGCTGCGCCTGTTCCGGTTGTCTCCCGACGGTGAGGAGAAGGTCATCGAGCTGGTCGGGCCCGGCGAGACCTTCGCCGAGGCGTTGATGTTCATGGGCACGGGCCGCTACCCGGTCTGTGCCGCGGCGCTGTGCGAGAGCCAGCTGATTGCCATCGACGCGACCGACTTCGCCGAAATGCTGCGCGACTCGATCGAGACATGCTTCCTGTTGCTCGGCACCCTGAGCCAGCGCCTGCACGGGCTGGTCGGCGAGATCGACGACCTCGCACTGCACTCCGCCACCGGCCGCGTCGTGCGCTGGCTGCTGGAGCAGGTGCCCCCGGAGGGCCTGACGCTGGAGGTACGCAAGCGGGTGCTCGCGTCGCGCCTCTCGGTCAAACCCGAGACCTTTTCGCGTATCGTCAAGCGCCTCGTCGACGATGGCATCATCGCCATCGACGGCCGACGCGTGCAGATCCGCGATCGCACCGCGCTGCTGGCGCGCTGCGAGCACGCCTGCCCGCGCGAGTAACGATAACGTATCGTGTATATCGGTACAGGGCGCGGCGCAATCAATCCTGCAGACAAAAACGCTGAATCAACTGCTTGAGTAGGCCGAGGGTCGGCTCGATGCGCTCGAGCGCCAGGAACTCATCGGGTTGGTGGGCCTGTTCGATGTCGCCCGGACCGAGTACCACGGTCTCCATGCCGAGCCGGTTGAAGAACGGCGCCTCGGTGCCAAAGCTCACCGCCTCCGCCGCGTGGCCGGTGAGTGCCTCCGCGGCGCGCACGATCGCCGATCCGGCCGGGGTCTCGGCCGGCGGGATGCTCTCGAACAGCGCCTGCGTCTCCCAACCCAGGCCACGCGGCTCGGCGACAGCGGCGACCCGGCGGCAGAGCTCGGCGCGTAGCGCGTCGGGGTCGAGACCGGGCAGCACGCGCAGATCCAGGTGCAGCTCGCACTGTCCGCAGATGCGGTTGGGGTTGTCGCCACCGTGGATATGGCCCAGATTGATGGTCGGATAGCTGACGGGAAACGCGCTGTTGTTATGGCTTGCCTGCAGCTCGTCCCGCCATGCGAGCACCGCGCCGAGCACCGCGTGCATGCCCTCCAGCGCGTTGTTGCCCAAACGCGGGTCGCTGGCGTGGCCGCTGCGCCCGATCAGCCGGATCGCCTCCCCCATGACCCCCTTGTGCATACGCACCGGCCGTAGCCCGGTCGGCTCGCCGATCACCGCATAGCGGCCAAGCGGGCGGCCGGCCGCGGCCAGCGCACGCGCGCCATGCATGGCCGACTCCTCGTCGGCAGTCGCCAGGATGATGAGCGGGTGCTTCAGATCAACGGCCGAGAGCCCGCGAGCGGCCTCGATCGCAAGACCCAGGAACGACTTCATGTCGGCGGTTCCGAGGCCATAGAGGCGCCCGCCATCCTCGCTGAGCCGCAGCGGATCGTGTTGCCACAGATGCGCGTCGAACGGAACCGTGTCGGCATGCCCGGAGAGCACCAGCCCGCCAGGCCCGGCACCAAGGGTCGCGACCAGATTGGCCTTGTCCGGGTGCCCCGGGATGTCGAGGATCTCGACCCGAAAGCCGGCATCGGTGAGCCAGGAGGCCAGCAGGGCCAGCAGCGGCCGGTTGCTCTGATTCCAATCCGGCCGGACGCTGCTGACCGACGGGGTCGCGATCAGCCCCTTGAGCATCGTGATGAGCCCGGGCGCCTGTTGCTTCGTGAGTCGAGCCATGCCAGTCTCCGTAAGAGAGATCAATCGGGATGCCGACGACCCCATTCTGGTGTAGATTCGCGCGAGCCTACTCCTGCAGAGCCCGCCCTCGCCAGTGTCGCCGCCGCCCCCCGCCTCCATCCGCAGCGCCTGCCTCAGCGACCTCGATGCCCTGGTGCGCATCGAGAACGCCTGCTTCGAGAGCGACCGACTCTCCCGGCGTCAGCTGCGCTACATGCTGCAGCGCGCCCGCGCGTCCGTGCTGGTGGCCGAGCAGGCGGTGGGGTTGCTTGGCTACGTGCTGGTGTTGTTCAACCGTGCCACCTCCGTGGCGCGCCTGTATTCCATCGCGGTGGAATCCAGGGCCCGCGGTCGCGGAATCGCCCAGGCCCTGGTCAAGGCCGCCGAGGCGGCGACCTGGGATGCCGACCGGGCCTATCTGCGCCTGGAGATCCGACGCGACAACCTCGCCTCGCAACGGCTCTTCGAGGGCCTCGGCTATCGCCGCTTCGGGGTCCTGTCGGACTACTACGAAGACCATATGGAGGCGCTTCGCTACGAGAAGACCCTGGCGCCGCACCTGAAGCGACAGTCGAGCGCGGTGCCATTCTACGAACAGACACTGGACTTCACCTGCGGCGCCTCTTCCCTGATGATGGCGATGCAGGCACTGAGCCCGGAGCTGCCACTGGACCGCACGCTGGAGCTGCGTATCTGGCGCGAGGCGACGACGATCTTCATGACTTCCGGCCACGGCGGTTGTGGACCGTTCGGCCTCGCGCTGGCCGCGCACCACCGCGGATATCGCGCCGAGGTCTACGTCAATGACCGCGGCGTCCCACTGATCGACTCGGTGCGCAGCCCCGAGAAAAAGGAGGTCATGCGCCTGGTGCACGAGGACATGCTGGCCGAGATCGGCCGCTTCGGCATCCCGGTGATCTACGGCACACTCGGTCTGGAGGAGCTGGAGCGTCGTTTCAGCGGCGGCGCGGTGCCGCTGGTGCTGATCAGCTCCTATCGGATCTATGCAGAGAAATTCCCCCATTGGGTGGTGGTGACGGGGTTCGACGAGGGCTTCGTCTACGTCCACGATCCCTATGTGGACTACGAAAACGGCGAAACCACACTGGACTCGATCAACATGCCCATCCAACAGGCGGAATTCCGCCGCATGGCCCGCTACGGGCGCGCCGGCCTGCAGGCCGTGGTCCTGATCTCCCGACACGCAGCGGACCACCCCCTACATGGCTGAGCATCTGTTGCTGGTCGAGCAGGCAGCCGACTGGAAGCCCGGCTTCCCGCGCCTGCCGGTGGTCACCGCGCGCGAATATCTGGCCGGGGGCGAAGACGTCTCCTCGCGCCGGCAAGTGCGCGTGATCAATCTCTGCCGCGGCTACCGCTATCTGAGCATCGGCTACTACTGCTCGCTGCTGGCCGAGGCACGTGGCCACAAGGTGGTGCCAAGCGTGCGCACCATCCAGGAGCTCTCCAGCCGAGAGCTTTACGGTCTGGTCACCGAAGAGCTGAACCAGCGCGTGCAACGGCTGCTCGGGGCCCGCCGCGGCGGGCCCACACCCACCGCCTACGAGCTGACCATCCTGTTTGGCCAATGCGAGATCAAGGAGTTGCAGGGGCTGGCGCGGCAGATCTTCGAGACCTTCCGCTGCCCGATCCTGAAGGTCGAGCTCAAGCAGCAGGGCACCTGGCGCATCAGCGGCCTCAAGGCGCTGGCGCTTGGCGCGCTGAGCGACGAGCAGGAGAGCGCCTTTTTTCTGGCACTGGAGGGTTACCTGTCCAAGCGCTGGCGCCAACCCCGCGCACGGCAGCGCTTCCGCTACGATCTGGCCGTGCTGCACGACCCCGACGAGGATCTCCCGCCCTCCGACATCAAGGCACTGCGCCGCTTCCACCAGGCCGGAAAGACGCTCGGGGTCAACGTCGAGCTCATCCAGCGCAGGGACTATGGGCGCCTCGCGGAATACGACGCGCTGCTGATCCGCGAGACAACGCGCATCGGTCACCACACCTTCCGCTTTGCAAAGAAGGCCGAGAACGAAGGGATGGTGGTCATCGACGACCCCGACTCGATCCTGCGCTGTACCAACAAGGTGTTTCTCGCCGAGCTGCTCGAGGCCAACCGGGTACCGCGCCCGCGCACGCTGATCCTGCGTCGGGAGACACTGCTCGATGCGGAGGCGGCCATCGGCTATCCGGTCGTGCTCAAGATCCCCGAGGGCTCGTTCTCCCGCGGCGTGTTCAAGGCCAACGACCGTGCCGAGCTCAGCCGCATCGCCAAGCGGCTGTTCAAGGAATCGGATCTGATCCTGGCACAGGAGTTTCTCTACACGGAGTTCGACTGGCGCATCGGCATCCTCAGCCGCAGACCGCTCTACGCGAGCAAGTACTTCATGAGCAAGGCCCACTGGCAGATCGTGAACCACCACGGCAACGGCCGCCACGAGGAAGGCACCTTCGAGACCGTCCCGGTCGAGGCGGTACCCTCGGAAGTGGTACGCGTGGCACTGCGGGCGGCCAACCTGATCGGCGACGGGCTCTATGGGGTCGATGTCAAGGCCACCGCGCGGGGCGCGGTGGTGATCGAGGTCAACGACAACCCCAACCTCGACGCCGGTGTCGAGGACAAGGTCCTCGGCGACGGGCTCTACGTCGCCATCATCGGCGACATGGTCGCCCGGCTCGAGAGACATCGCACGGGGCTGCGCTGATGCGTCGCGCACGCGCCCCACGCTCCGAGCTCGAGGCGGCGCTGGCGCGCTACCGCCCGCTGTTCGGGTCGACACCGGGAAACGGCGTCGATGACTGGGACGGGTTCATCGACAGCCTGATGCGGCCCCCGCGGGCCTGTATCTGGACCAATCCCGCGCGCATCGACGCCCCTTGTCTGGCCGGCCTGATCGCGGCCGAGGGCATCGATCTGGAGCCGATCCCCTGGCTGGTCAACGGCCCGACCGGGGACGCGTTTCGGCTGCCAGCCGGCTTCCGCGCCGGCCAGCGCTGGTGGTACTGCGCCGGTCTGGCCCATGCGCAGGAGGAGGTCTCCCAGCTTCCGGTGACGCTCATGGACATCGTCCCTGGCCAGCGCGCGCTCGATCTGTGCGCTGCCCCGGGCGGAAAGACCGCACAGATCGCGCTGGCGATGGACAACCGCGGTACGCTCGTGGCAAACGACTTCGCTCCGGAACGGATCGCCGCGCTGCAGGGTAACCTCGACCGACTCGGCATCGTCAACTGCTCCACCACCCGCTGCGACGGCGGCAACTACCCGGCCGCATCCGGCCCTTTCGATCGCATCCTGGTGGATGCCCCCTGTTCCAGCGAGGGCACGCTGCGCCGCAACCAGGGCCTGACGTCGCGGATCGGCCCCGAGCGCTCGGCACGGATGGCCGGTCGCCAACGGGCGCTGTTGCGCAAGGCCGTGCAGCTGTGCCGGCCCGGCGGGCGCATCGTCTACTCCACCTGCACCTTCGCCCCGGAGGAAAACGAGCTGATCGTGGCAGAGGTCCTCGACGAGCAGGCCGGGCGCGTGCACCTGGTCCCGGTCCAGGTCGATGGTCTGATCACCCGTGCCGGCCTCACCCGCTGGGATGGACGGGCACTCGACCCGAGCTTGGCAGGCTGCCTGCGCCTGTGGCCCCACCTGAACGATACCGGTGGCTTCTTCGTCGCGGTACTGGAGAAGGCCCGCGACGCGCCATCGCTCGCGTTCCACGATCCCGAGGGCGCGGGGGGCCGTGCCGATGCACCGACGCCCGAGGACGCGCTCTGGCTCGAGACCACCCGTAGCCACTATGGCATCGCCGCCGAGGTCTGGCAGCGCTACCGGACGCGGCGCCAGACCCGACGGGGCCTGCACCTGATGGACGCGGACCACCGGCCACCCCCTGCATTGCCCATTCAGGGGAGCGGACTGTTCTTCCATCGCACCAACAGCCGGCCGCCGAAGCTCACCACCGGCGGCGCCCTGCTGCTGGGGGCCTGGGCCACCCGCAATCGGCTCGCGCTCAGCGCCGAGCAGCGCGACGCCTACCTGCGCCGTCAGGACATCAGCCCGTCACCGGCGCAGACCCGCGACTGCGGCCCCGGCCAGGTGCTGGTCAGCTATCGGGGCCATACCCTGGGCGTTGGCGTGCTGCACCGCTCCGGGACACTGCAGAGCCTGTTCCCGAGCCGCTGGAGCGGCTGCACCGCCGGGGCCTGAGCAACAACCCGAGGGGGCGGCGCCGCGCGCTACTGCGCCGCGCGATGTCGACCAAGACGCGGCCGCGGGCGTGACCGCGCCCGACTTCCCCCATCGCATACAGCAGGCCCTGTCGGCTCGGGTACGCCACGGGAAACAACGAGGTGTGTCGTTCACCACCCCCGCGGTGTGAAATCACCCGATTTCCACTGACAGATATCATCCAAACGGCAGAACGGCCGGTCGAGCCGGCCCGCGAGGATACTCTCCCGATCGATGTCTGTTCGTCGCACCCGCGCACGCGGGGACGCCGGCGACACCTCTGGTACCCAAGGCTGCCGATGGCTTCGCGCCCTGTTCTCTACCGTCGCGGTCGACCCGGCCCGATGGAGCGCAACACGCGGCATCGCCCCGTCCGGGTACTGACGATGCAACCATGCGCCGCGCCGCCCCTGAACCTCGCTGCCGGAGTCTGACCCGATGCAACCGCACCTCAAGCCCCTGACCGCCCTCCTTGTCCTCTATGCCGCACCAGGCCTGGCCGCGGAGGAGGTCTATGTCCTCGACGAGATCATCGTGACCGGTGACCGGGAGGCCCCGCTCAGCACCAATGCCGTCAAGCTGGGCCCCGCCGAGATCGTGCCCCAGCGTGCCCGCACCAGCGATACCGCCAGTCTGCTCACGGGTCTTCCCGGGGTCAGCGCCTACGGTGCCGGTGGCGTCTCCAGCCTGCCGGTCATTCGTGGCCTGGCCGATGATCGCCTGCGCACCAGTGTCAATGGCATGGACCTGGTTGCCAGCTGCCCGAACCACATGAACTCGCCCTTGTCCTACATCGACCCCACCGCGGTGGAGAGCGTAGAGGTCTACTCCGGTGTCACGCCGGTCAGCGTGGGTGGCGACAGCATCGGCGGCAGCATCGTCGTGCAGTCCGCGGCGCCGGCATTCGCCGAACCCGGCAAGCGGCTCGCGACGGGTAGCGCGGGCATGTTTTATCGCAGCAACGGCGATAGCTGGGGCGGGAATCTCACGGGGACCTACGCCACCGACAGCCTGAGCCTCAACTACACGGGCGCCTACGCCCAATCGGACAACTACAAGGCCGGCGGAAACTTCAAGGACTACACGTTCACCGGACGGGAGGGGCACACGCTGCCTTTGGACGAGGTCGGCTCCACGGCCTACGAGGCGGGCAATCAGTCCGTTCAGGTCGCGTGGCAGAACGACACTAACCTGGTGGACTTCACCTACGGCCTGCAGCAGATCCCGTTCGAGAACTATCCCAACCAGCGGATGGACATGACCGACAACCGCAGTGATCAGTTCAACCTGGGCTACGCGGGCGACTTGAGCTGGGGCACCATCAAGGCGCGGGCCTATTACCAGCACACGCAGCACACCATGGATTTCGGCGACGACAAGCGTTTCTGGTATGGCCCCGGGCAGCCACCGAGCGGCTCCGGCGGAGACATCGCCATCAATGGGACGCCCTGCTCGCCCATCTCGGGGGTCACGATGGTGAACGGCAAGATGGTCGGTTGCGCCGCCGGCATGCCGATGGACACCGACGGCAAGAATGGTGGCCTCACCCTGAGCGCGGATATCCCACTCACCGCGGGGGGGCTGCTGCGTGTCGGCGGCGAGTACCAGAACTATCGTCTCGACGACTGGTGGTCGCCCTCCGGCTCGGGCATGTGGCCCTACACCTTCCAGAACATCAACGACGGCAAGCGCGATCGTTTCGCGCTGTTTGGCGAGTGGGAGATCACGACCGGCCGCTGGATGAACATCCTCGGGTTGCGCTTCGAGACCGTGAAGATGGACGCCGGTCCGGTGCACGGCTACAACCTCGATACGTTCCCGACCAGCGGGGTCGGCGGCCTGGGCAACCAGACGCGTGACGCGGCGCTGTTCAATGACCAGTCCCGCGGCAAGACGGACAACAACTGGGACCTCTCCTGGCTCGCCCGCTTCACACCGGACGCCAACCAAAGCTACGAGCTCGGCCTCGGGCAGAAGACCCGCTCGCCAAACCTCTACGAGCGCTATACCTGGTCCACCTGGCAGATGGCCGCCTTCATGAACAACTTTGTCGGCGACGGCAATGGCTATGTGGGCAACATCGACCTCGACCCCGAGGTGGCCCGCACCGTCAGTCTCACCGCCGACTGGCACGATGCCACGCGTGAGCGCTGGGGCCTGCGGATGACGCCCTACTACACCTACGTGCAGGACTATATCGACGCGGTGCAATGGGATTCGGCAACGAACGCGCCGCGCACCGTGCCCATTGTCGACAACTTCACGGTCCTCAAATACTTCAACCAGTCGGCCCGCCTCTACGGCATCGACCTTTCCGCGCACTACCTGGTCGCCAGCGGCACCGGCTATGGCGATTTCACGCTGCAGGGCGTGGCCAGCTACACCAAGGGCGAGAACCGGGACACCGGCGACAATCTCTACAACATCATGCCGTTGAACGGCACGATCGCGCTGACGCAAACCGTCGGTGCCTGGAGCAATACCATCGAGGGCGAGTTCGTGGCGGGCAAGGAGGATGTCTCCCAGGTGCGCAACGAGATGCAGACGGCGGGCTACGGGCTCGCGAACCTGCGCAGCCGCTACCAGAAAAAGACCTGGAGTCTGGAGGTAGGCATCGAAAACCTGTTCGACCGATTCTACGACCACCCCCTCGGCGGCGCCTACGTCGGCCAGGGCACGACCATGTCGATCCCGCCCCTGCCCAACCAACCCCAGTGGGGCACGCCGGTGCCCGGGCCCGGCCGCTCGATCTATGCCTCCGTCAACCTGATGTTCTGACCTCGGCCCGGGTCCCTCGCGCGGCCCTCCGCGTCAAGCCCCACCCATCGGGGCGAAGGGCCGCGCGACGGATCGCCCCGGTGCCACCACGCCGCGCGGGCCTCAGCCAGGCCGATCCGCCGACGCTATCGGCACCTGGACCCAGGCCGCCAGGCCCCCCTCGCGTCGGTTCTCCAGCCAGACCTGCCAGCCGTTGGCCTGGGCGAGCTGGCGAACGATGGCCAGCCCCAGGCCGGTACCGCCCGTGGCCGGGCTGCGCGAGGCGTCCACCCGATGAAATGGGCGGAACACGGCCTCCATCTGCTCCGAGGGAATCCCTGGACCCCGATCGAGCACGCCGACGCGCCACGTCGTTCCAACGATCTCGGCCCGCAGCTCGAGCGCACCGTCGCGCGAATAGCGTTGGGCATTGGCCAGCAGATTCCCGAGCACCCGGCGCAGCGCGCCGGGCGGCGCACGCAGCGCGAGCGGCGAACAGCGTACCCGGACCTCGGCGCCGGCCTCGCGCACCGGCCGCGCGAGCTCCTCGAGCAAGTCGCAAACCTCCACTGGCACTGGCTGTTCCAGGCCAAGCCCTCGCGCCAGGCCCAGCACATCGCCGACCAGGCGGTTCATCTCCTCGATCTCACGTTCCAGCCGTTCCACCCAGACCCGTCCGGGGCGACGCTGCTGCATCTCGAGCGCCAGACGCATACGCGCCAGCGGGGTGCGCAGATCGTGTGACAGGCCGGCGAGCAGCGTCGTGCGGGCCTCGAGCAGGTCCTGTACCTGCCGAGCCAGTCGGTTGAAACGTCGCGCGAGGGCGGCCAGCTCGCGCGGACCGGTCTCGGGGAGCAGCGCCGGGGTCTCGCCCCGCCCCAGGGTCGCCGCGGCGTCATCGAAGCGCCTGATTGGCGCAACGATGCGCTGTCCCAGCCAACAGGCGGTGAGCCCGGCCAGCAGCAGCCCCGCGACCAGGGTGATCCCGGCCGCGACCAGCGGTCGCGGACCGATCCGGGAGGCGGGAAAACCGAGCCAAAGTGTCCGCCCGCCGGCGGGCAGGGACACCCATACCCAGGGCGCGTCATCGCGATCGAGGCTGACCATGTCCACCGGTTTGCCCACCCGGCCAGCCAGCCGCGCCTGAAGCTCGTGCAGATAGGGGCTCTGCCAGACCACCGCCGGCTCTCCGACGGGCGGTTCCTGGATGAGGGTCAAGCCATGCGAGGCCAGCAGCTCCCGTTCGAACGCCGGCCGGGTCGCGGGCGGCAGCTCGCTCCAGGTCTGTGCCGAGAGCACCATCAGGCCCGTCAGGTCCGCGGTGGCCCGGCGCGCCATCGGCAGCATCAGCAGATACCCCACCGCGAGCGCCGCCAGGATCTCGAACAGCACGAACACCAGTCCAAGGCGCAGGGCGTTCTGCTGGCTGAGGCTCAGGGTGTATCGCATCCCGGCGACTCAGGACGCGGCGCCTCGCGGGTTGAACAGGTAACCCGCACCGCGGACCGTGCGGATGAACACCGGGTGGCCGGGGTCGGGCTCGATCTTGCGGCGCAGGCGGGCCACCCGGATGTCGACGGTACGATCGTAAGGGTCGCGTTCATACCCCTTGAGCAGATCGAGCAACAGGTCCCGGCTCAGCACCCGACCGGGGCGCTCGATGAAGGCCAGCAGCAGGTCGTACTCGGCCCCAGACAGACCCATATCCGCGTCATCGCGCAGCAGGCGCCGGGCCGCGCGATCCAGCCGATAGGGACCAAATGAATCGCCCGGCGCGGGGGTCACGGCCGCCGCGGGCTGCGCCCGGCGCAGCAGCGCACGCAGCCGGGCGAGCAGCTCGCGCGGACTGAAGGGCTTTGGAAGATAGTCGTCGGCACCAACCTCCAGCCCGACCACACGATCGATCTCCTCGCCCCGGGCCGAGAGGATCAGGATCGGTAGGCTGTAACGCGTGCGCAGCTCCCGGGTGAGCGCGAGCCCGTCCACGCCGGGCAGCATCAGGTCCAGCACGATCGCATCGGGCATGGTTTGATCCATGACGCGGCGCATCTCCTCGCCGTCGCCGGCCAGATCGACAACGAAACCGGTGTCGGTCAGATAGGCGTCCAACAGCTCCCGCAGCGCGGGATCGTCGTCCACCACCAGAATGCGCGCGCTCGTGTTCGTCATGTCCCCAGCTTATCCGAGAACGAGACAAGGGTCTCGACCGGACACCCGCGGTTACAGAACGATACGCGCCGCAACGCGGATGAAAAACCCCCGCGACACGGCTGGTCCAGACTCTACACCCGTCAGCACGAAGCCATTGCTCCACCATGAAAGACGCAATTCTCCCCGTCCTGCTGCTCGCCGCCCTGGCCCCGGCCGGTGCGAGCGCGCAGGACGCGCGCCCGAGCCTCCCATCGCTGGACCTCTCCGTTCCACGGGAATCGATCCCAAGCGGCGAGCTGAGCAGGACATGGAGCTCGGCCCCGCGCCAACAGGACGCGCAGTTGCCTGATCTGGGCGCAGGCGTCAGCCGCCCGGCGGGCCAAAGCGGTTCGCGCCGCGGCGCAATGCGCGCGGATCTGCCATACGGCGCCGGCTATGAGGCCCGGCAGGCAGAGGGCTGGCACGGCATGGATCAGGGAGCCGGCCAGGGAGCCAGTCAGGGAACGGGCCAGGCAATGGGACAGGGAATGGGCCAGGGGGCGAGTCAAGGCATGGGCAGAGGGCGGGGGCGCTGAGTGCTGCGTGCTGCGTGCTGCGTGCTGCGTGCTGCGTGCTGCGTGCTGCGTGCTGCGTGCTGCGTGCTGAAAGATCATCCATTGAGCTTAACGAGGTAAACACCATGAACAAGAGCCTTCTCATCACCCGGCTCGCGTTGACTGCCGTAACAGCCCTGACCCTGTCGCTGAATGCCCAGGCACGTGGAGGCAACGGCGGCGGTGGCGGTGGCGGCGGAATGCACCAGGGCGGTGGCGGCTACTCCCAGTCCGGCGGCGGGCAGGGCGACATGAGCCAGCAGCGGATCCGGACCCAGGATCAATCGCTGGGAGGGAGCATGACGCAAAACCGGCAGATGCAACAGCAGCAGACCCAAAGCAGCAGTTTCTCGGACGACATGGCGCAACGGCGCGCGACGAGGCAGCTGTCGCAGTAACCCTGAGAACGGCGGCCGACCGCGACGGGCGTGACGCGATCTACTGTTTCTATTTAGAAAACCTGGTTCGAGCCGGCCCACGACATCGGGGCCGTCCAACTGCCGTTTCCCGGAAAAGGACCGAAAACCCGTCATCCCGGCCGCCGCCTCCCCGACGGCCCCAAGGGGTGACCCACACCTGACATTGACCCGAAATCATGATGAATATTCGCTCTTTCATGACCCCGCTGATCCTCGTCGCCGGGATCGGCATGACCACCGCGCCGGCAATGGCCAAGGGACCCAACGGATCGATCGGCAGCCAGGGCGCGCCAGATCCCAGGACGACGGTCTCGGAGCTGAGCATCGAAGAGGCCGACACCCTGCTGTGGATGCGCGAGGAGGAAAAGCTGGCCCGCGATGTCTACCAGGTCCTCTACGCGCAATGGAAGGATCCCGTCTTTCAACAGATCGCCTCATCCGAGCAACGGCACTTCGATGCCGTTGGCGACAAGATCGAGACCTACGGGTTGGTCGACCCGGCCCTGCCGGGTATCGGCGACTTCACGAACAGCCAGATACAGGTGCTCTACGACGAGCTGGTCTCCAGCGGCGAGGTCTCGCTCGTCGAGGGACTGATCGTCGGCGCCACCATCGAGGACATGGACATCCTGGATCTGCAGCAGTCGATCGATGCCACCGACGAAAAGCCCCTGAAGACCACCTATCAGAATCTGCTGGACGGCTCGAAGAACCACCTGCGTGCCTTCGTCGGGCGCTTACGGGATCTGGGTGTCGAGTACGAGCCACGGTACATCGATGCGCTGCTGTTCGACGCCATCGTGGGCATCTGACCGCGGACTCCGGGCACCGACCGATCCGGGCCGCCATGGCCCGGACGGCAAACGCCCTGCGCAGGCACATCCCGCGTGCGCGGAGCGCGGCTGTGGTGCGGTGCCGCCCTGCTTGCCTCGCTCCCCCTCGCCCCGACTACTCCCCGAGGTACACCTCGACCACACGCGGGTCGTTCTGGACCTCGTCCATCGTCCCCTCGGCCAGCACCGAACCCTGATGCAGTACGGTGACGCGCCGGGCGATCGAGCGCACGAAGTCCATATCGTGCTCGACGACCACCACCGAGTGCTTACCGGCGAGCGAGAGCAGCAGCTCGGCCGTGCGATCCATCTCCTGATGGGTCATCCCGGCGACCGGCTCATCGACCAGCAACAGGTGCGGGTCCTGCATCAGCAGCATGCCGATCTCCAGCCACTGCTTCTGGCCGTGGGACAGCGCGCCGGCGGGGCGGGCGGCCTGCTCGCGCAGCGCGATGATGCCGAGCACCTCGTCGATGCGCTCGCGCTGGATGGCGCTGAGGCGGGCGAACAGCGTTGGAAACACGCGCTTGTCCCCCACCATCGCCAGCTCGAGGTTCTCGAACACGCTGTGGTGCTCAAACACCGTGGGCTTCTGGAACTTTCGCCCGATACCGACCTGCGCGATCTCCGCCTCGTTCAGCCGCAACAGGTCGATGCGCTGGCCGAAGTAGGCGGTGCCGCTGTCGGGGCGCGTCTTGCCGGTGATGATGTCCATCATCGTGGTCTTGCCCGCGCCGTTCGGCCCGATCACGCAGCGCAACTCCCCGGCGTCGACATAGAAGTTCAGGTTGTCGATCGCCCTGAAGCCGTCGAAGCTGACATTGATGTCCTCCAGGTACAGGATCGCGCCGTGGGACAGGTCCAGCTCGAGATCGAGCTGGGAGTACATGAATCCCCACTGGCGGTCCGGCCGCATGACCTCCCGGAGCTGGTCCAGAGACCTCATGCCGACGCCTCCCGCCGGCGCGGCCACGCCACCAGCCCGGCGATGCCGCGGGGCAGGAACAGCGTCACCAGCACGAACAACCCACCGAGCGCGAACAACCAGGCATCCGGCATCACGCCGGTGAGCCAGGTCTTGCCGTAGCTCACCAGCACCGCCCCGATGACGGCCCCGTAGAGCGTCGCACGTCCGCCGACCGCGACCCAGATCACCAGCTCGATGGAGCTCAGCGGCGAGAACTCACCCGGGTTGATGATGCCGACCTGCGGCACATAGAGGGCGCCGGCGACACCGGCGAGCATGGCCGAGAAGGTCCACAGGGCCACCTTGACCCGGTCCACACGGTAGCCGATAAAGCGCGTCCGGGACTCGGCATCGCGGATCGCCACGGCGACCCGCCCCAGCCGTGAGGTGACGATCCAGCGACAGGTCAGATAGCCCAGCGCCAGCGCGACGGCGGAGGCCAGGAACAGCCCGATGCGCGTGGCGTCGGCCTGCAGGTCGAAGCCGAGGATGTCCTTGAAGTCGGTCAACCCATTGTTGCCGCCGAAGCCCATCTCGTTGCGGAAGAAGGCCAGCAGCAGCGCGTAGGTCAGGGCCTGGGTGATGATGGACAGATATACCCCGGTGACGCGGGAACGAAAGGCCAGCCAGCCGAACAGGAAGGCTAGCAGGCCCGGGACCAGCACCACCATGATCAGCGCGAACCAGAACATGTCGAACCCGTGCCAGAACCAGGGCAGCTCCTTCCAATTGAGAAACACCATGAAATCCGGCAACACCGGGTCGCCATAGACGCCGCGCTCCCCGATCTGGCGCATCAGGTACATGCCCATGGCATAGCCACCCAGCGCGAAGAACGCGCCGTGACCCAGGCTCAGGATGCCCAGGTAGCCCCACACCAGATCCACCGAGATGGCCAGCAGCGCATAGGTCAGGTATTTGCCCAGCAACGTCACCGTGTAGGTCGACAGGTGCCAGGCGCTGGCGTCCGGCACCGCAAGATTCAGCACCGGCACCAGTACCGCGACCACTGCCAGCACCGCCAGCATCACCTGGCCGCCGGTGTCCCCGCGCATCGCTCGGATCAGGCCCATGCGTTACCCCCAGAGGTGGCGGCGCCGCACGCGCGACGACGACACGGAACGCGGCGCGATACTCCGCCCCGTGAGACCTGCCCCTGTCGCGACCGCGGCGTGACCGTCGCCGCGCCCGCGCCCGCGCCCTGCCCTGACCATGACGTGCTCATACTGGGACTCAACCCTCGGCCGCGCGACCACGTTGTGGGAACAGCCCGCGCGGGCGTTTCTGGATGAACAGGATAATGAACACCAACACCAGGATCTTGGCCAGCACCGCGCCGGCCCAGGGCTCCATGATCTTGTTGGCGACACCGAGCGTGAGCCCGCCGACCAGCGTGCCCCACAGATTGCCGACACCGCCGAACACCACCACCATGAACGAGTCGATGATGTAGGACTGTCCCATGTTCGGACCCACGTTGGTGAGCTGCGAAAGGGCCACGCCCGCGACGCCTGCAATGCCCGCGCCGAGCCCGAAGGTCAGCGCATCGACCCGTGCCGAGCGCACCCCCATCGCGCGGGCCATGGAGCGGTTCTGCGACACCGCGCGCACCTGCAGACCCAACGCCGTGCGCTTGAGGATCAACAGCAGCCCAACGAACACCAGCAGCGCGAACACCAGGATGTAGATGCGGTTGTAGGTCAGGGTCAATGCCGGATTGATCGCGAGCGAGCCGCTCATCCACGAGGGATTCTCCACCGCGACGTTTTGCGCCGAGATCGCCGTCCGCACCAGTTGTTGCAGGATCAGGCTGATGCCGAACGTGGCCAGCAGCGTCTCCAGCGGCCGGCCATAGAGGAACCGGATCACACTGCGCTCGATGGCGATGCCGAACAGCCCCGAGACAATGAACGCGGCCGGGATCGCGACGAACAGCGACCAGTCGATCCAGGCCGGCATGGCCAGCTGCACCAGATAGGTGGTGTAGGCGCCGAGCATGATCAGCTCGCCGTGGGCCATGTTGATCACGCCCATCACGCCGAAGGTGATCGCCAGACCGATGGCCGCGAGCACCAGCACGGAGCCGAGGCTCAGGCCGAAGAACAGGGTCTCGGCCAGGTGATTGGCCTGCAACCGCGCGTCGATGCCCGAGAGCGTGCTTCGCGCGGCGGCCAGCACCTCGGCCCCCTGCTCGCTGGCGAGGAGCGTCGTCAACGCATTGCGCGCCTCGGGCTGCAGACTGCCATCCAGCGCCGCGATGGCCTGAAGGCGGATCGCGGCATCCTCGGCGCGCAGATCCGCAACCGCAAGCGCCAACGCGACCGCCTCGCGTACCGCCGCGTCCTGCTCCCGGGCCAATTGGGCGCGCAGCGCCGCGGTGACCTCGGGATCGTCGCTGCCCATCATCTCCCTGGCGGCGCGAAGCCGGACGTCGGGGTCCGGGCTCGCGAGCGTCAACGCCGCGATCGCGGTCCGCAGCGCCGTACGCATCCGGTTGTTGACCGTGATCTTCGCCGCGTCGCGCCGACCGGCCGTGCCAAGATCGTCGCCGGTGAGCACGTCTTTCAGACGCAGACCATCGGCCGACTTCCGTGCGAAGACGATGCGCTTGTCTGCCTTACGATAGTAGAGGCCGCCGTTGAGGAGCGCCTTCAACGTGGCGGCCGCGCGCGGATCCCCGCTTGCCGCGATCGCCCGCGCGGCCTCTTCCTTGACGCCAAACGATCGCGCCGAGAGCTGCGCGAGCGCCGTATCGAAGTCCTCGGCCAGCACACTCGTCGACACGAGCAGCAGGACGCCGGTCGCCAGCAACCGACCCCATCGGCACATCGCTGGTGCGAGATTTTGCATGCAGGTGCTCCCGGGGTTCAGCCTGAAACGGACCGCCATCAACAAGACGCGGACATACGCTTTGCGCGTCACCACGGGAACAACGGCCCGTGGCGCATCCAGTCTGCCTGGCCATCCCGTTTGGCGGGCCATCCGTGGCCCCCACCGGGGCGCTCTGGCGGCTTGGCCCGGCTCGCCCCGCGGGATCAGGCCGGGCTCACTGCGCGGCCGCCCCCAGACAGGTCTTGGTCTTCGTGTTGTAGTTTCCGCAGTTGATCGGATCGGTCCAGTCACCGACGAGGTCCTTGGAACCCTCGAGGTAATCCGACCAGGCGTCGCCGGGGACCTCGGCCTCGGTCTGCCAGACCACCGCGAACTGGCCATCGTCCTGGATCTCGCCGATCAGCACGGGTTTGGTGATATGGTGGTTGGGCAGCATCTTCGCGGTGCCGCCCGTCAGGTTCGGGGTCTCCAGGCCAATGATCGCCGCGGCGACCTTGTCCGGATCCGTGCTGCCGGCCTTCTCCACCGCCTTCACCCAAAGGTCGAAGCCGATCTTGTGCGCCTCCATCGGGTCATTGGTGACACGTTTCGGATCCTTGATAAAGGCGTGCCACTGCGCGATGAAGGCCTCGTTCTCGGGCGTGTCGACGCTCATGAAATAGTTCCAGGCCGCCAGGTGGCCCACCAGGGGCTTGGTGTCGATGCCCGAGAGCTCTTCCTCACCCACCGAGAACGCGACCACCGGGATATCCTCGGCGCTGACGCCCTGATTGCCCAATTCCTTGTAGAAGGGCACGTTTGCATCGCCATTGATGGTGGAGACCACCGCGGTCTTCTTGCCCTCGGAGCCGAATTTCTTGATATCGGCGACGATGGACTGCCAGTCCGAGTGACCAAACGGCGTGTAGTTGACCATGATGTCCTCATCGGCCACGCCATTTTGCTTCAGGTAGGCCTCGAGGATCTTGTTGGTGGTGCGGGGATAGACGTAGTCGGTGCCCGCCAACACCCAGCGCTGCACGCCGAGCTCGTTCTTCAGGTAGTCCACGGCCGGAATCGCCTGCTGATTCGGCGCCGCACCGGTGTAGAAGACGTTCTTCGACGACTCCTCACCCTCGTACTGCACCGGGTAGAACAGCAGCCCGTTGAGCTCTTCGAACACCGGCAGCACGGATTTGCGCGACACCGAGGTCCAGCAGCCGAACACCGCATCGACCTTGTCCTTCTCGAGCAGCTCGCGCGCCTTTTCGGCGAACAACGGCCAGTCGGAGGCGGGATCGACGACCACGGCCTCGATCTTCTTGCCCAGCAGCCCGCCCTTCTTGTTCTGCTCCTCGACCAGCATCAGCATGGTGTCTTTCAGCGTGGTCTCGCTGATGGCCATGGTGCCGGAGAGCGAGTGCAGCACACCCACCTTGATGGTGTCGTCGTCTTCCGCCGCCGCCGGCAGCGTGACGGAAATTCCCAGCGCCAGACCGGCGCCCAGCAGCAAGTGTTTCAGCGATTGGGCCTGTTGCATGCAGTCGTCTCCCCGGGGGATCGGTTGTTGGTGGCGCGCGGTGCATGACACACCGGCAGGCCGGCATCAGAATGCAAGCCCTATGCCATCGCCAACAACCCCCGGGCCCACCAACCCGATCGCCGGGGCTGGCAGGTGGGTCGGCCCACGACGCACCAATCGAGTGCGCACTGCCAGGGATAGTGCACTAAAATGCACCGATCCTCGGGGCCCTGCAACAGGGCCAGGGCTGCAGCAGATCACGGCCGCCCCGGTTCCGCGACTCATTCCGCGCTCAACTGATCCACGTGCTGGAAGCCCCGTGGCAGCATGGCTCCGCGGCGCCCGCGCTCGCCCTGGTAGCGATCCAGGTCGGCGGGCTTGAGCGTGAACCTGCGCTTGCCGGAGATCACGGCGAGGCTGCCGCCCTCGGGCACGACGGCGATGGCGACGACCACCTCCTCGCGCGCCTTCGCCCGGGCCGCCGGAATGCCGATGATCTTGTTGCCCTTGCCGCGGGGCAGCTCGGGCAGCTCCGCCACCGGGAACACCAGAAGGTGGCCCGCACTGGTCACCGCGGCGACACGGTCGTGGGCCCCGCCGGGCAGCAGCGCCGGCGGCAGTACCCGCGCGCCCGGGGGCAGCGTCAGGACCGCCTTGCCGGTCCTGGGCTTTGCGAACAGGCCCTCCAGGCGACAGATGAAGCCATAGCCGGCATCCGACGCCAGCAGCAGGCGCCGCTGGGGTTCGTCGCCGATCACCGCGACGAACGACGCCCCCTTGGGCGGGTCGAGCCGCCCGGTCAGCGGCTCGCCCTGGCCGCGGGCCGACGGCAGCGTATGCGCCTGCACCGAGTAGCCGCGCCCGGTGGAATCCAGGAACACGACGGGTTGATTGCTGCGCAGCCGCGCCGCGGCCAGAAAACGGTCGCCGGCCTTGAACGGCAGTCCCGCGGGATCGATCTCGTGGCCCTTGGCCGAGCGCACCCAGCCCTTTTCCGACAACACCACGGTGACCGGCTCGCTCGGCGCCAGCTCATTGTCGTCCAGCGCCAGCGCGGCGGGGCGTCGCGCCAGGGGCGAGCGGCGCGCATCGCCGTGCTTTTCCGCGTCGCGCTCGATCTCGCTGATGATGAGACGCTTGAGGCGCTTCTCGTCGCCCAGGGTCTGCTGCAGGCCGTCGCGCTCCTCGGCCAGCTCCGCCTGCTCGGCACGGATCTTCATCTCTTCCAGCCGCGCGAGCTGGCGCAGCCGGGTGTTCAACACGTACTCGGCCTGGGCATCGGAGAGCCCGAAGCGGGCCATCAGCACCGGCTTGGGCTCGTCCTCGGTGCGGATGATCCGGATCACCTCGTCGATATTCAGGAACGCGATCAGCAGCCCGTCCAACAGGTGCAACCGCTCCAGCACCTTGTCGAGCCGATGCTGCAGACGCCGGCGCACCGTCTCGGTGCGATAGACCAGCCACTCGCGCAGGATCTCGCGCAGGTTCATCACCCGCGGGCGCCCGTTGAGCGCGATCATGTTCATGTTGATCCGGAAGCTCTTTTCCAGATCGGTGGTCGCGAACAGGTGCGACATCAGCCGCGGGACATCGACGCGGCTGGAGCGTGGCACGATCACCAGTCGGGTCGGGCACTCATGATCGGACTCATCGCGCAGGTCCTCGATCATCGGCAGCTTCTTGGCCTGCATCTGCGCGGCGATCTGCTCCATGATGCGATTGCCCGAGACCTGGTAGGGCAGCGCGGTGATCACGATATCGCCTTGCTCGAGCTCGTGGCAGGCACGCTGGCGAACGGAGCCGTAGCCGGTCTCGTACATGCGCCGCAGCTCCTCGGCCGGGGTGATGATCTCGGCGGCGGTTGGGAAATCCGGGCCCGGCACGAATCCCATCAGGTCATCGAGCGTGGCGTTCGGATGTTTAAGCAGATGCACGCAGGCGTGCGCCACCTCGCGCAGATTGTGCGATGGGATGTCGGTGGCCATGCCGACGGCGATGCCGGTGGCCCCATTGAGCAGCAGGTTCGGCAGGCGTGCCGGCAGCAGCACCGGCTCCTCCAGTGTGCCATCGAAATTCGGCTGCCAGTCCACCGTACCCTGCCCGACCTCGCCGAGCAGCACCTCGGCGTAGGGCGTCAGGCGTGCCTCGGTGTAGCGCATCGCGGCGAAGGATTTCGGATCGTCGGGAGAGCCCCAGTTGCCCTGGCCGTCGATCAACGGGTAGCGATAGCTGAACGACTGGGCCATCAGCACCATGGCCTCGTAGCAGGCCGAGTCGCCATGCGGGTGAAACTTGCCGAGCACGTCACCGACGGTGCGCGCGGACTTCTTGAACTTTGCCGCGGCCGAAAGCCCGAGCTCGGACATCGCGTAGAGGATGCGCCGCTGCACCGGCTTGAGGCCGTCGCCGATATGCGGCAGCGCGCGGTCGAGGATGACGTACATCGAGTAGTCCAGGTAGGCCTTCTCGCTGAACCGATGCAGCGGCAGGCGTTCCAGACCCTCGGCGTTGTAGATCGGGGTATCGGTCATGGGTGGGTCGGCGATTCAGTCATGTCGTTGGATGGCAGGGGCGCCGGTCGGCCCCATCGGATTGTCGTCGCGCGTACGGCCATCGGATCAGGGGTTCCCGCGGGGCCCGGGGTTGGGGGCCGATTTTAGCCCTGCAGGGCGGACACCGGCGGCTCGCTACCCGAGCAGCAGCCAGGCCGCAGCCTGCAACAGCCCCCAGGCCATGGCCCCGGCGACCAGATCATCGAGGATGATCCCCAGCCCGCCGTGCACGCGCTGGTCCAGCGGACCGATCGGCCAGGGCTTGAGGATATCGAAGGCGCGAAACAGCACGAAACCGGCGAGGATCCAGATCCAACCCGGCGGGGCCGCGATCATGGTCACCAGGAAACCCAGCACCTCGTCCCAGACGATGGCGCCCGGATCCTGTTGAGCCAGCTCGCGGGCGGTGCGGTCACAGGCCCAAAGGCCGACCAGCACCAGCACCAGCAGGACGCCGAGATAGGCGCCCGCCGACAGCGGCTCCAGCAACAGGTACAGCGGCACCGCCGCAACGGTGCCGAGGGTACCCGGCGCCCAGGGCGACAGGCCGGCGCCGAGGCCATAGGCGATCCAGTGATGCGGCCGGCGCCAGTCGAGGCGGGGTCTCGCCGCGGTCCTGGTCTTCGTGGGAGGGGACATTGCTCGGGTCAGTGGGCCGGGGAGGCGCGGGGCACTATGGGGCGTCCGCGAAGTGATCGAAGCCGGTCCGCCGCGGGTGCCAGTCGCCACCGTCCGGAAGGATGCAGCGCAGCCCGCCATCGCGCGTGATCTCACCGATCGGCGTCAGCGCACAACCGGCGCGGACCGCGATCGCCGCGAGCCGATCCACCCGGGCCGGCGGGAGTGTGAAACACAGCTCATAGTCATCACCCGAGGCCAGCGGCAGGTCCCAGTGCGCGTCCGACTCGATCGCGCCGGCGACCGCCGCGCTCAACGGCAGCCGCGCGAGATCGACCCGGGCGCCGAGGCCAGGCTGCGCGAGCAGATGGCCCAGGTCGGCGACGAGCCCGTCGGAGATGTCGATGGCGGCGCTGGCAACACCGCGCAGCGCCAGGCCGAGCGCGACCCGCGGGGTCGGGCGCTCGAGCCGCGCGCGCGCCGCCGCGTCGGTCGGGCCCCCGCGCAGGTGCTGCCGCAACGCCAGCCCGGCGTCGCCCAGGGAGCCGCTGACGCAGATCAGATCGCCGGGACTGGCCCCGCCGCGGCGCAGCGCCGCCCCGGCCGGGACGAAGCCGTGCACCTGCACCGAGATACACAGCGGCCCACGGGTGGTGTCGCCGCCGACCAGGCGCAGCCCATGCGCCAACGCCAGCCGACCGAGCCCACCGGCGAACGCGGCAAGCCATGCCTCATCGGCGCCCGGCAGGGTCAGGGCCAGCGTCGCCCAGGCCGGCTCCGCGCCGACCGCGGCGAGATCGCTCAGGCCAACGGCGAGGGACTTGTGGCCCAGGGCATCGGGGTCACAGTCGGGGAAGAAGTGCACGCCCGCGACCAGCGTATCGATACTGACCGCGAGCTCATGCGCGTCGGGCACGCGCAGCAGCGCGCAGTCGTCGCCGATATCGACACACACATCGGCGCGCGCGGCCCCGAGGCCGGTCAGGTGTCTGCGAATCAGGTCGAACTCGGACATCGGGCGTCGGGTCTGTGCCATTCGCGGCGAGCGCGCTGCCTGCCGGGGAGCGGACACCCGGCGGCGCCGTTCAGGCCGACGCCTTCCCGACCATCTCAGCCGGTCGCACCGAACGGGCCACCTTGTCGAGCACGCCGTTGACGTAGCGGTGGCCCTGCTCGGCACCAAAGGCCCGCGCCAGGTCGACCGCCTCGTTGATGATCACGCCGACCGGCAGCTCCGGCGAGTACAACAGCTCGTAGACACCGACGCGCAACACGGCCCGCTCGACCGGGTCGATGCTCTTCAGGGATCGGTCGAGCGCCGGGCGCAGGGCATCGTCGATCGCATCGGCCTTGTCCGGCACACCGCGCAGGAGCTGGGTGAACAACTGCGCATCGTAGGCGCGCGGGGCGGCCAGCTCCGCGGCGTCCGCATCCTCGAGCAAGGCCTCGGCCACCGCCTCGATCCAGGCCGGATCGTCGAAAAAGTGCCGCGCGATCTCCTCCGGCGACTGGCCACTCATCTGCCACTGATAGAGCGCCAGCACGGCATGACGTCTCGCTGCGCTGCGGCGTCCGGCCATCTCAGTCGAGCTGACGGAACAGGTTGACCATCTCGAGCGCGGACATGGCCGCCTCGGCGCCCTTGTTGCCAGCCTTGGTGCCGGCGCGCTCGATCGCCTGCTCGATGCTGTCGACGGTCAGCACACCGAAGGCCACCGGCAGCGCGTGCTTCATGCTCGCCTGTGCCATGCCCTTGACGCACTCGCTGGCGACGTACTCGAAGTGCGGTGTGCCGCCCCGGATCACCGCGCCCAGCGCGATGATCGCATCGTAGCCACCCTTGGCGGCGATGCGCTCGATGGTCACCGGCATCTCGAAGGCGCCGGGCACGCGCACGATGGTCAGGTCGGCATCCTCCGCGCCATGGCGTTTCAGGGCGTCGATGGCGCCCTTCTCCAGACTCTCGACGATGTAGCTGTTCCAGCGGGACACCACGAGACAAAAGCGGGCGTTGCCAGCGCGCAGCGCGCCTTCGATGGTCTTGATCATGCCGTGCTCCGAAGCATCTGGGGTTGGCAGAGGGTTTTGGATCCGCGGGCCGCCCGGCCGGGGCTCAGCCGTTGACGTACTCGACCACTTCAAGGTCGAAGCCGGAGATGCCGTGCATCGCCTTGGGCGCGCTCATCACACGCATCTTGCGCACGCCCAGATCGGCCAGGATCTGCGCGCCGATGCCATAGGTACGCAGCTCGTTGCGATCGGTGCGCAGCCGCGGCGGACGCTCGTTGTCGTCGGCGTCGCACAGCTGCCCGAGCTTGGCCAGCACGTCGTCGGCGTCGTCACGGTTGCGCAGCACGACCACGACGCCCTCGCCGGCCTCGGCGATCTGCCGCATCACGTCGTTCAGCGGCCAGCCGCAGGCGGGGTGGCGGGTGCCGAACAGGTCGCACATCGTGCTCTGCAGGTGCACCCGCACCAGCGTGGGCTGCTCCGGGGAGATCGCACCCATGGTCAGCGCCAGATGCACGTCGTTGTCGATGGTGTCGCGGTACGCGGTGACGTGGAACCGGCCGTGCTCTGTGGGCAGCTCGCACTGCGCCTCGCGGATCACGGCCTTCTCGTGGGCGACACGATAGTGGATCAGATCGGCAATGGTACCGATCTTCAGTCCGTGCTGCTCGGCGAAGGTCTCCAGGTCGGGACGCCGCGCCATGGTGCCATCTTCGTTGAGGATCTCGACGATCACCGCCGATGGCTCGAACCCCGCCAACCGCGCCAGATCGCAACCCGCCTCGGTATGCCCCGCGCGCACCAGCACCCCACCCGGCTGGGCCATCAGCGGGAACACATGCCCCGGCTGTACCAGGTCCATGGACCTGGCGTCGGCCGCCACCGCCGCCTCGACGGTGCGCGCACGATCCGCCGCCGAGATGCCCGTGGTGACGCCTTTGGCCGCCTCGATCGACACCGTGAACGCGGTGGAATGGGGCGCGTTGTTGCCATTGACCATCAGCGGCAGGCGCAGGCGCTCGCAGCGCTCCTTGGTCAGGGTCAGGCAGATCAGTCCCCGACCGAACTTGGCCATGAAGTTGATGGCCTCCGGGGTCACGCAATCGGCCGCGAGCAGCAGATCGCCCTCGTTCTCGCGGTCCTCGTCGTCCATGATGACGACCATCCGCCCGGCGCGGAGGTCTGCAATGATCTCTTCGATGGAATTCAAGGACATACCGCCAGCACCCGCTCCTGGCCCCGCGCCCAACGCCCACCGACGCCGGCTCTTGGTCCAGGACTCTGAGAAAAGAGCGGAAGCATAGCACGGAATCCCGCCGGGGATACCCGCTTTGCCGCCGGGGCCGCTGGGAATTCGAGGGGGAGTCGGGTCAGGCCGTAGCACACGGTACGTCTGCGGCGCACACTTCCGCCGCAACCGAGTGTTCCTGATGGTCGTCAACCAGGGGAATCGCCTTATCGCGACGCTCGACGCCATCGACCGTCACGCTCGTCACACCGCACACCCCGTCGTCGCCGGATCGGGTTTGCGTGACGGCGATATGGTAGACCGTCTCCCGGAACCGGTAGTGGATCTTCAACCCGTCCCAGTGCGCCGGCAGGCAGGGTGCGATATCCAGTCTGTCCACTTCCAGCCTCAGGCCCAGCAGGGACTCCAGGATGAGCCGATACATCCAGCCGGCCGAGCCGGTGTACCAGGTCCAGCCGCCACGGCCGGTGTGGGGCGCGACCGCGTAGACGTCGGCCGCCATGACGTAGGGCTCCACCTTGTAGGTCGCGATGGCCGCTTCTGATTTGGCGTGGTTGGCCGGGTTGATCATGGTGGTGAGCTCCCAGGCGCGACGGCTGTCCCCCAGCGCCGCGAACGCCATCGCCGCCCAGATGGCGCCGTGGGTGTATTGGCCGCCGTTCTCGCGCACGCCCGGCACATAGCCCTTGATGTAGCCCGGGTCCAGCTCCGACCGGTCGAAGGGGGGATCGAGCAGCTGGACGAGCGCGTGCTCGCGCCGTACCAGCCGCTCGTCCACGGCCTGCATGGCCCTGTGCGTACGTTCGGCGTCGCCGGCACCCGACAGCACGGCCCAGCTCTGCGAGATCGAGTCGATGCGGCATTCGCTGTTGTCCTTGGAGCCCAGCGGCGTGCCGTCGTCGAACCAGGCGCGGCGATACCAGGCGCCATCCCAACCGTGCCGCTCGAGGTTCTCGCCCAAGCGCTCGCGTTCGGTCGCGCAAGTGTCGGCGAAATCCTGATCGCCATGTCGTTGTGCCAGCGCGCCGAACTGCCGAAGCACTTCGTAGAGGAAGAAGCCGAGCCATACGCTCTCCCCCTTGCCTTGGATGCCTACCAGGTTCATGCCGTCGTTCCAGTCGCCGGAGCCGATCAGCGGCAGGCCATGCTCGCCGAACTGCAGTCCGCGCCGGATGGCCCGCACGCAATGCTCATAAAGGCTCCCCGTGGCCTCGGAGCGGACGGGCAGATCGTAGTAGGAATCGTCGTCCGGGTTGAGCGGGCGGCCCTCCAGGAAGGCACCCGGCTCGTCCAGCACACCGGTGTCACCGCTGCTCAGCACATAGCGGCACGTGGCCAGCACGAGCCACAGGTAGTCGTCGGAACAATGGGTACGCACGCCTCGGCCCGAGGGCGGATGCCACCAGTGCTGGACGTCGCCTTCCCGGAACTGGCGGCCCGCACACAGCAGCAACTGCGCGCGCAGCAACCGTGGCTCGGAGTGGACCAGCGCCATCGCGTCCTGCAACTGATCGCGAAAACCAAAGGCGCCGCCCGATTGGTAATAGCCGCTGCGCGCCCACAGGCGGCACGCGATGGTCTGATAGAGCAGCCAGCCGTTGGTCAAAACATTGAGCGACGCATCCGGCGTCTCCACCTGAACCGCGCCGAGGCTGTGGTTCCAGTACTGCCAGACCCCTTCCAACGCCCACCGTGCGGCGTCGGCTCCCCGGAAGCGATGCACCAGCCGGTTGGCGCCGTCGCCCCCCGGCATTCCTCCCAGGCCGAGCCGGAAGATGATCTCGCGCTCCTGCCCATCCGCGAGATCGAGGCCCACCTGGATCGCGGCGCAGGGGTCCAGGCCGCAGCCGACCTTGCCGGACAGGTGGGTGCGCATCATCGCCGCCGGATTCTCCAGGCTGCCGTTGCGGCCGATAAACTCGGCGCGGTCGCAGGTGATGCTTCGACTCGGGTCGTCCACGTCGAAGAACGCGACCCGGTCGGGAAACTCGGTGTTGTAGGGGTTGCGCGCGTACAGCGCTCCGCTGTCGGAATCGACCTCGGTGATCAGGTGCATGGCCCACTTGGGCCGCAGGTCGCCGAGTAACCATTCCACGTATCCGGTGGCGGAGAGCCGGCGTGGCCGGCCGGATCTGTTGCGTACCCTGAGCACGGAAAACTTCACCGCTGCATCCACCGCGACGTAAACCCACAGCTCCGAGTGGATGCCGGCCTCGGTGTGCTCGAAGACGCTATAGCCGAAGCCGTGCCGGCTGAGGTAGGGCGTCGCGCCGCGCCGGGGCAGCGGTGTCGGCGACCAGAACTGCCCGCTCTCCTCGTCGCGCAGATAAAAGGCCTCGCCGCTCGCATCGGTGACCGGATCATTGTGCCAGGGCGTGAGGCGGAATTCATGGGCGTTCTCGCCCCAGGTATAGGCCTGGCCGCTCTCCGAGACGACGCTGCCGAAGTCGGGATTGGCCAGCACGTTCACCCAGGGCGCCGGGGTGGGCTGTTCGGGCGTGGTGGTGATGACGTACTCGCGTCCATCCCGGGTGAAGCCCCCGATCCCATTGGCCAGAATCAGATCGCGCCGCGGTGCTTCGAAAGCGGCGCGAACCTCGGCCTGGCGGGTCCGGCTGGGTCTGAGGCGCGGCACGCGCACCTGCGGCAGATCGGGACGGTTGACCTGCTCCGCCAGGGTCCCCCGGCTGTCGCTGAGGATGACGCGGGCGACGGTCTGGAACAGCGTACGGTCTTCCTCCGAGATCTGCTCGGCCGAGCGCACGAAGATGCCGCCAGGCCGGTCCATCGCCTGGGTTTCCTGCCCCACTGCCACCAGACCCAGGATCTGGTCCTGCAGCACTTGCCGATAGCCGGCTCGGTCTTCGTTCCAGATCACCAGGTCTACCGCCAATCCCTTCAGACGCCAGTAGGCATGGGCCTGGATGAGCTGGTGCACCAGCTCGATATTGGCGAGGTCGCCGATACGCACCAGGACGATGGGCAGGTCGCCGGAAATGGCATAACCCCAAAGGCCGGACTGCCCGCGCCGATTGCGCATGAGCAGGCTGCGGTCGGCGCGCAGTGCGGCGTGGGCGTAGAGGATCGAGTTGGCCAGGCGCCCGTAGAGCTGCGCTTCCGCATCGCTCGCATTGATCTGGCGCAGCACCACCTGGGCGTGAGTCCAGGCCAGGTCGAAGACGCGGTCGGCGAGGCCGCGATCCTGGTATTTCTCCGCCAAGTCCAGGGCCGCAGCGCGACTGTCGGCGATGCCGAAAACCAGGTCCAGATTGGCCGATTGTCCCGGCTCGAGACGGATTCGGGAGCGGATTGCCGCCACCGGGTCCAGCACGGGTCCCTGGCCGCCGGACAGCGTCGCGCGATCGTCCATTGCCAAGGGGGCGGCGAGGGTGCGGCCGCGGCCGATGAAGCGCGAACGGTCCGTCTCGTAGGAAAGCGCACCGGTGCCGGCGTCGTGCACGGCCATCAGGTGAAACATCCAGGGCACCGGCTCGTCTTGCGAGCGGGGCCGGCGGGTGCAGAGTATGGTGCGGCGGTTCTCGACGATCTCGGTCTGCACGAAGAGGTTGCTGAACACCGGATGCAGTGCGTCGGCAGCCGGGGGCGCCAGCACCACCTCCGCATAGCTCGTGACATCGAGCGTTCGGCGCGCGGGGGAACGGTTGGTGATGCGCACCCGGCGCAGCTCGATGTCGTCTTCCGGCGATATGGCGATCTCGGTATGGGTATCGAAATCGCCGTCACGACGGCGAAATTCCGCGCGCCCCTCCGAGAAAATCGCCTCGTAGTGCTCCGCGCGGCGCAGCGACGGTTGGTAAGCGCCCGACCAGGTCGCACCGCTGTCCAGGTCGCGCAGGTAACAGAAGGTACCCCAGTGGTCGCGGGTGCCATCCTCGCGCCAGCGTGTCACGGCCAGGTCCTTCCAGCGGCTGTAGCCGCCCCCGGTGTGGGTGACCATGACGTGATAGCGGCCGTTGGACAACAACTGAACTTCCGGGACCGGAGTGTCGGGTCTGTCCAGCACGCGTATCGGCATCGGCGGTGTGCCCGCGCCGGCTCGGGTGCCGGCCTGAATGCCGATCAGCTCGGCGGTATGGACAAAGAATGCCGAGGCCCTGGGGATGCGCTCCTGCAGCAACAGCAGCGTGGCCTGGAACAGCGGGTCGGAGGCGAAGCGCTTCTGCATCGGCCGATCCACCAACACAGCGTCCAGGGCGAGCAGGCTCATGCCCTGGTGATGGGCCATGTAGGAGCGCACCAAGGCATGGGACTCGCCGCGCCTTTGCCGTCCCGGGGTGTAGTCGATGGCTTCATGAAAGCCGAATCGCCCTTCGGCCCCGCCGGCGGAGAGCCGTTGCAGATTCCGGCAAGCCGCGTCCGGGGCCACCATCAGCGCGAGCGCCGAGGCATAGGGCGCGACGACCAGGTCCTCGGCGAGCCCGCGTTTCAGCCCCAAGCCGGGCACGCCGAAGGCGCGGTACTGGTAGTTGAGGTGCACGTCCACCAGGTTGTAGCCGGATTCCGAGATACCCCAGGGCAGGCCGTGCTGCTGGCCGTACTCGATCTGCCGCGCCACCGCCGCCCTGGCGGTCTGGTCGAGCAGCGTGTGCTCGTAGGTCGGCATCACCAGTTGCGGCATCAGATACTCGAACATGGAGCCGCTCCAGGACAGCAGGATCGGCTCACCGCTGGCGCTCGTGCGCAGGCGACCCAGGGCGAACCAGCTCTCCTGGGGCAACTGCCCCTGGGCGATGGCGACGAACACGGAAAAGCGGGCTTCCGACGCCAGCAGATCGTAGTAGCTCGCGTCCCGGCGCCGCTCGTCCAGGTTGTAGCCGATGCTCAGCAGGCGCGATGCCTTGTCGTACAGGAAGCCATAGTCCATGTCCGCGAGCTCGCTGGCTTGCAGGGCCAGGCACTCGATGGCCTCGATGCGGGTCCGGCCACGCTCGCTGCCCGTATCGACGTGCCGGCGCAGGTCGGCCAGCCAGGCGTTCTGCTCCAACGGTGCTCGCGCCGCCGCCCGGCTCCCGAGGCCGGTCGACAGCGTCACCGCCAGCCCCGCCAGGGCGCGCAGGGTCGGGATGGCGTTGAAATCAGGAAGCTCGCCGACCCCCTCCGGCGCCTCGGGCAGACTGCTCCATGGCGCGAGAAACGCCAGCTCGTCGCGCGCAGACCGGCACTGCCGGGCGAGCGCTCCGGCCCACCAACCGGCCTCGGTCCCGGGCTCATGCTCGAAATCCTCGGCCACCGCCTCGGTGGATCGGGCGAGCAAGTCCAGCAGCCTCCGCGTCGTCGAGAGCGTCGCGGGCCGCTCCGCGCGTGCGGCATCGACGACCTTCCGCAATCGGGCCAGCGTGGCGGGAGAGGGGTTGCCCGCGGCCGCCTGCAGTACCCGGAGGGTGTCGTCCAGTCCGTCCAGCCAGCGGGTCTCCAGGATCGGGCGATCGAGCAGCGCTACCAGCCCCGGGCGCAAGGTCAGCAGGTGGCCCGCCAGGTTGCCGCTGTCCACCGTCGAGATGTAGACGGGATGCAGCGGACGGAGCGATTGGGTGTCGTACCAGTTGTAGAAATGGCCCCGATGGCGCTCCAGCCCCGCCATGCTCTCCAGCGTGTGGGAAGTGCGTTCGATCAGCAACCCGGCCGGGATGTAGCCGAAGTCGTACGCGGACAGATTCGCCAGCAGCGCCAGCCCCATGTTGGTGGGCGAGGTGCGGTGAGCCAGGGTGGCCGCTTGGTATTCCTGGTAGTTGTCGGGGGGCAGCCAATGGTCCTCCGGGCCGACGAAGGTGTCGAAAAACGCCCAGGTCTTGCGGGCGATCCCGCCGAGAAATCGGGTCTGCTCGTCCGTCAGCGGGGCTTCGCGGCGTGCCGCGGGCAGGCCGATCCACCGGGCGATGGCGGGCGACGCGAGCCACAGGATCAGAACGGGGCTCGCCACGAGCAGCGCGGTCGGATTCGCCACCGCCAGCAGGACGGCCGTAGCCGCGGCGAGCACGGGGGCGAGCCACATGGCGCGAAACGTGGCGGCGGGATCGGTGCGGCTCAGTCGTTCCTGGTCGCCGGAGGGATTCCATTCCAGCAGCCCCCGGTGCGTGATCAGCAACCGCCAGAGGGTGCGA
>JAXGTD010000034.1:0-31628 GCA_040775095.1 Chromatiaceae bacterium
TCGTGCTTCCGGACCTGAGCTATCTGGAGTGCTGGCACTTCTCCCCGACCCGCTGGACCCCGAACAGCGGCCACAAGGCGATCCGCCAGCCCCTGGTCAACGCCTACAACATCCCATTGGACGCTTGGGGGACCATGTGGGAACTGGCCAAACGAGTCGGCTTCCAGAAGGAATACGTGGAGGGTATGAACAAGCAATGGAAGACGAAGAAGGTGACGTTCGACCCAACGAAGGAGTACACGCCCAAGGAGGCAGTGGCCGTCCTGTGGGAGGACGCCACCGGGACACCACTCGACTACGCGATCGAGCACGGCTTCAAGGGCAAGCACGTAGACACCGAGCATCGCTATCTGGAAGGAGTGGAGAAGCATTTCAAGGGTCCGGGCAAGCCCAAGATGAAGCTCTATGCCGATCAGCTTGTTGCGTCCTACGGGAAGATTGCCGAGACGGTCAAGGCCAACGGCATTGAGAACCTGGACCTCGACTACTACAAGCTCGCCATGTCTCCCCTACCGCTCAAGGCGCACGCGATACCGACTCCGCACAAGAACGCCGAGGACTATCCCGTCTACCTGCTGACCTACAAGCGCATGTACCGCAATCAGGCGGGCAACACGGCGCAGAACCCGATCCTGAACGCGTTGGGGGATTCCGACTCGAACTTCGTCCTCATCAATCCGGTGCTGGCGCGTGAGCTGGGTGTCGGTGAAGGCGAGGACGTGCGGATCCAGACCCGAGTCGGAGAGGCCCAGGGCAAGGCCCGGATCACCGAGGGAATACGCCCGGACGTGGTGGCGGTCTCCTATCACTACGGCCACTTCAGCCCAGGCTTCCCGGACTACGCAAAGAAGGGCACCTGGATCAACCAGGCCTTGGAGCTGCACCCGGATGTCGTCTCGGGCATGAACTCCTTCAACGATACCAAGTGCACGGTCGTCAAGGCCTGAAGGCGAGGAGAGAACAACCATGGCGAAATTCGTCCGAGTCATCGACACCGAGCGCTGCATGGGCTGCCGCTCCTGCCTCTCGGCCTGCTACATGGAGAACCACCTCACCCCGGATTCACCCTGGAACGTGATGATGGAGTGGGAGACGGGCACCTACCCCAACGTGGGCCGCAGCTTCGTCACCATGAACTGCATGCACTGCGAGAACCCACCCTGCAAGCTGGCCTGCGACGCCATCGGCGTGCACGCCATCAGCAAGAACGAATTCGGGGTGGTGCTGATTGACTATGACAAATGCATTGGCTGCCAATACTGCGTGGCCACCTGCCCCTACGGGGTCCCCCAGTACAACGCCGAGCTCAAGCCGCTCTATCCGGGTCAGGAGCCGACCCCGCCCGAGCGCATGCAAGCCGAATCCCTGCACCCAACCCACCGCAAGAAGGTCAACACGGTGGAGAAGTGCACCTTCTGCTGGCACAAACTGGAGAAGGCGGTGGAAAAGGGCGAGGTCAACCTCATCGGTAAGGTGCCCGAGTACACCCCGAGCTGCGATGTGGTCTGCCCGGTGGGCGCCCGGGTCTTCGGTGACATCGAGGATCCGACCAGCCAGGTGGCCCAATGGGTTGGTGTGGGCAAGGCGACCCAGCTCAAGAAAGAGTTCGGCACCCGGCCTCAGGTCTTCTACAAGCTCACTGGGGGGGATTACTGATGCACACGATCATGAATCGACTGTTGGTCGTTGCCGCCTTCCTGTGCATGCCTTTCGCCGCCGTCTGGGCGGAGGAGCAAGCGGCGCCCACGGATCTTTACGAGATAGCGCAGGCGATCCAGGAAGGCAAGATCGACGTCGGCACCCGCTATGACATGAACAAAAACAAGGGACGCTTCCACCTGATCCACTCGGAGACGGTGGGCCTGGAGTGCGAGGGGTGTCATGTCGCCAAGACCTACGCGCCCGACTACCTGCTGGTGGACCGCCACAACGCCGAGATGAACGCCGCGGGGACCGGCAAGGGTGACAAGGCCGACGTGCTCGACCGCTCGGTGTGTCTCGGCTGTCACAAGACCGGCGGGGTGGCCACGGTCTGGTACCAGACGGCCGACAAATGAACGAGTCCGATTCCCTTGCGCCAGGAAGTCGCTCCCGCTCGCTTCCCGCTCCCTGCAGCGCGAGCGAGGGGTCGCCGGACGCGGCGGCATCGTTGGATGAGCTCAGGGTCCTCGCCGAGGTCCGGAGTCGCACCTGGTGGCTGCTCAGCCGCTTCTACCTGGAGAGGCCGGAGCCGGCCTTCCTGACCGAGTTGGTGGCGGCCTTCGGGTCGCCGCCGGTCTCGCGGGGCGAGGGCAATCCGGATATCGATGCCCTCGTTGCCAGCCTGCAGAAGGCCCCGCCGGAGGACCTGAGCAAGCAGCTGGCCCCCGAGTTCACCCGGCTGCTGCGCGGTATCCAAGAGGGCCTGGGGCCTCCGCCGCCTTACGAAAGCCTCTATCGTGGGCAATCGGTGGGCGGGGACCTGACCCTGGCCGTGCGCAAGCGCTACCGAGCGGCAGGATTCGGCGACGTCGAGCCCGATGCCGGGCCCCAGGACCACCTGGGGGCGGAGCTGCGCTTCCTCGCGCTCCTGGCGTTGCGCGAGGGAGAGGCCTGGGGGGCCGCGGAGATGGACTCCGCCCTCGACCGAATCGCCCAACAACAGGGCTTCCTGGACACCCACCTCTTGGCTTGGTTGCCGGCCTACGCGGCGCGTATCGAGGCGGAGTCCCGCGAGCCTTTCTACACGACCGCCACCCGCCTGACGCTGGCCTTTGCCCGGGAGGCCAGGGTCGACCTGGACCTGGTCGAGGCCGAGCTCGAGGCGGCCTAGGCGATGCCCATGCGGGCGGCTCGGATGCGCCCTCCACCGGGGGGCTTCCTTCGCCGACGCCCATTGACCGGCCTGCTCTGGCCAGGATCCTGAGGGAGCACGTATGTCCAGTCGCGACCGCGAGGCCCTTCCTGTCTCGGTGGTCTACCGCTCCAAGGGTAGTCTATTGCTCTGTGGGCCCGCGGACCGGGTGGGTGTCGCGTTGCCCCTGCTTCCGGCATCCCTCAAGGCGCTGGCCCTGATTACCGGCGACCTCGCCACGGCGGTTCCCCGTAACGTGCAGGTGGTACCCGGAGCCCTGGTCCAGCTGCGGGGGCATCTCGGCTGCTTTCGCGCCAGCGCCGCGGGCCCCGGAGGTCCGGTGGACCTGGGCCCCTTGAGCCCCAACGGCGACGGGCTCTTCGACCTGGTTCTTGACCTCTACGAGCACCCTCTGATCGACAGCGAGGTGCCGCCCCTTGGCTACGCGCGGACAAGGGGGGCCGCCGGGGAGCTGTCGGCGAGGATCCAGCGCCTGGCCACCCAGGTGGGGACGGTCAACAAGCCCCGCTATTTCAGCTTCGACGAGCGCCTGTGCGCCCATGATCGCCAAGGTGTTCCCGGCTGCCGCAACTGTCTCGACGCCTGCCCGGCGGACGCCATCCACGCGGAAGGCGGCGCAGTCGTCATCGATCCCTATCTGTGCCGCGGCTGCGGGACCTGTACCCTGGTCTGTCCGACCGGGGCGGTGCGCTACGCGCGCCCCAAGCCACGGGTCACGCTGCAGCGCATGGCCGAGGCCATCGACGCCGCCGTTCACGCCTCCGCGGGCAAGACCGAGTCCAGCCCCGTGCTGGTGATTCATGCCGGCGACGGGAAGGCCCTCGGGATTCCCGCCGGGGTGCCCGCGCTCCCCGTCCCGGCACCGGGCTCGGTTGGGATCGAGCTGTGGCTCGCCGCCCTGGCCCTCGGCGCCTCCCGGGTCCTGATCCTGCACTCGGGCGTGCTGACGCCCACGATCGTGCGACACATCGAGCAGCAGGTGGAGGTGGCGCGAGGTCTGCTGCACGCCTTGGGCGAGGCCCCGGAGCGCATCCGTCTGGTAGCCGATGCGCTCCGGCTCGATTGGGGCGGGATGGCCAACCCCTGGGCGCCCATGGGAACCGACCGGCTCGCCCTGGCCGAGGGAAAACGCGCCCTGCTGCTGGCGGCTCTGGGCCACATCGCCGACTCCCTACCCGATCTCGCCGATCGCTCCGAGCCCGGTTTCGGGGCCCCCTTCGGCGAGATCACCTGCGATCCACGGCGCTGCACCCTGTGCCAGGCGTGCGTCGGGATCTGCCCGAGCGGTGCCCTGCACACCCGTGGCGGGGCGCTGACCTTCACCGCGGCCGACTGCGTGCAGTGCGGCCTGTGCGTCAACGCCTGTCCGGAAGGGGCACTGTCGGCCGCGCCCGGTTTCGATCCCCACGCCGTGCTCGCGCGCGACGAGCGCACCTTGAAAGAGGCCTCGGATGCCTTCCCCTGCGTGGTCTGCGGCGCCCCTGTAGGCCCGCGCAGTCTGGTGGAGGGCAGCATCGCCCGGGTGCGGGAGCATCCCATGTTCCAGGGGGACGGACTGCGCCTGCTCAAGATGTGCATGCGCTGCCGTCAAAAGGCGACGCTCGGACTGGATGACGGCACCCCGATGACCTTCAGCCACACCCGAGAGGAGAACCGATGATGAGAAGCGCACGCCTGTACGGCGCTCTGGCGCTGCTGGCCGTCACCGCGGTTGCGGGCATCGCCGGGCGTCCCCGGCCGTCCGATGCCAAGGAGACGGCCATCCGCGTGCGCGATGCGCTGGACAAGATCCTCCAGGGCGCCGCCAGCGGGGATTCTCGATGATCCTGATTGACTGCGGCTTTACCAAGTGCGGGCGTTCGCACAATGCCGCCATGTGGGCCAAGTCCCTGGGCTGCACCAACGTCTACCGCGCCCCGGGCGGCATTACCGCGTGCAAGGACGCCGGCTATCCCTACAAGACCATTCAGGAGTGATAGCGGTGGTTGGGCGGGGGCACGGGGTGGTGTCGCGGGCGGGAGCTCTGCTTGCCTTCGTCGCCACCGCCTGCGCCGGTGCCGCCTTTGTCGCCTCCGAGGATCCGTTGCTCGACCCCTACTGGCAAAGACCCATCCCCGCCCAGGGCGAGGCGATACAGGCTACGGACAGTCCCCCGGCCGGCGACCCGTCGGCCGACGCCTGCCGCCTCTGCCACCCGGCCCAGTTCGAGCAATGGGGCGCCTCGCTGCATGCCAGGGCGGTGTCCCCCGGTCTTCTGGGTCAGCTCGGGGCCTTCGACCCGGAGACGCAGGAGGACTGCCTCGCCTGCCATGCCCCGCGTCAGGAGAGCATCGACCGGTGGCAGCGCGAGGGCCTCGGCGGCGCCGGCCGCCTGGCCGGGGTGGATTGCGCCAGTTGTCACCTGCGCGCCCATGTCCGTCATGGGCCGCGGGCGGTCCCGGAGACGCCCCATGGCCCCGTTACGGCCCTGCCCCTGTTCCGGGAAGCCGCCTTTTGCGCCCCCTGCCATCAGTTCGACGACACGGGGCTCACGGTCAACGGCAAGCCCTTGGAGAACACCTACGGCGAATGGCGCGAGTCGCGCTATGCCCGCGCGGGCGTGACCTGTCAAGACTGCCACATGCCGGACAAGGCGCACGTATTCAAAGGCATCCATGACCGGGAAACGACCCGTGAGGGGCTGCGGCTGGAGGTCTCGCGGGACCGCGAAGGGCTGCGCGTGCGGGCGGGCAACGTGGGCGCCGGACATGCGCTGCCCACCTACGTGACGCCACGCATCCTCATCCGTCTGGAGGGTGCCGAGGGGGCCGCGAGCCTGGAGCATGTCGTCGCACGGCGCATGCGCTGGACCCTGGAGGACGGCTGGGAGGAGCTGGCCGACGACCGCTTGGCCCCGGACCAATGGATCGCGCTCCACCTGAGTCTGCCGCCGCAGGCGCAAGGCCGGGTCGAGGTGCGGGTCGAGCCGGACCACGACTACCACCGACGGATCTATCCGGCCCTACCGGGACTGTTGGGCGAGCGCCTCTCCCGGTCCCAGCGCGTCTTGCTGACGCGTGCCGAGGACCTGGCGGGCCGCAGCGCCTACACGCTGTATCGGTTCGTCTGCCCTCCATGGCGGGGGACCGAAGAAGTGTGCCATGAACGGGACTGAGCGGACGCACTGGTAGACGCGGCTCGGGGCCGCCATCGGCGTTTGGCGCCGGTCGGCCCCTGCAAGGGGGGCTTTCGTTCTGGTGCCGGCGGACCCGCGGCGGCCGGTGCCAGCAGTATTCAGCCGCGATACCACCATGACACGAGATCGGAGGAATGGCATGTACACATCCTTGAGCCGCACCCTCGGGCGCACCCTCTTCGTATGCCTCTTGGGTGCCGCCGGCCAGTCGTTGGCCGCGCAGCTGCCGGGACCCTTGGTCACCACGGAGTGGCTGGACGCTAACCTCAAGGACGTCGTCGTCCTCGATGTACGGCGCGACCCCCAGAGCTTCATCCGCAAGGCCGGCGGTAGAGGCGAGGTGGCCGGTGTGCAGGCGTGCGGCGCCAAGGGAGGGGGCAGCGCCGTCTCGGGCCACATCCCGGGCTCGGCCCTGATCGAGTGGAAGGACCTGGCCGTGAAGCAGAAGGCGGGGGACAAGGAGCTCTACGACCAGGTCCCGGACAAGGCGGCCTTCGAGAAGCTGATGCAGGAGAGCGGCGTCAACGCCGACAGTGCGGTCGTCGTCGTCAGCCCGGGCGACGGTGCGCCGGCGGTGGCGGACGGGACCCGTCTCTACTGGTCCCTGAAGTACTACGGCATGGACAACGTGGCCGTTCTGGACGGAGGCGTGGCCAAGTGGGCGGATGAGAAGCGCAAGATCGAGTACGGACGCACCAAGCCAGGCAAGGGCAACTGGCAGGCCACCGGCGAGCGTACCGAGCTCCTGGCAACCCTGGATCAGGTCCAGGGGGCGAGCGGCTCGGGGGAGATCCAGATCCTGGACGTGCGCACCCCCGATTACTACCTTGGACTGCTCAACAAGGCGGAGAAAGTGGCGGCCAAGGGACACGTCCCGGGGGCCAGGAATCTGCCCTTTGTCCTCTATGTGAAGGAGAGCCCCAAGGGCTCGACCTTCTACTCCCGGGATGAGCTCGAGCGCATCGCCCAAGAGCTCGGCATCGACCCCGCCAAGCCCACCATCACCCACTGCAACACCGGCCACCTGGCCAGCTCCGGCTGGTTCGTCGTGCACGAGCTGCTGGGCAACCCGCAGGCCGCCCTCTACGACGGCTCCATGAACGAGTGGGCCGCCGACCCGGCGCGTCCGGTGAGCAAGCAGGCGGAATAAGACCTGCCGGCGCCATGCCTCGCCTGCTCGGGAGGGATTCGCCCCCCGGGCAGGCGAGGAGACTTTCGATATGCAATTCCGAGGAGGACGTCCATCATGTCGAGCGTACATACAAGTAGCGTACCCAAGGGGTTTCTCGCCCCGGGCGAGAGCCCCTGGCGCCGTCTCTTGACCCGCCAATGGCCCTTCTGGCTCGGCGGCCTGCTGGTGGGTCTGGCCGAGATCATCTTCTATTTCCACACGGACATGTTCATCGTGGTCACCACGGGACTGGCCCAGATGTTCGCGGTGAGCGAGGAGCTGGTCGGCATCGACTGGGTCTCGCGGGTCTATGAGCCCGGGGTCCATTGGACCATCCTCGGTGCCGTGGCCGGGGCGCGGCTGGTGGCCATCAACGAGAAGGAGTCCCGCGGCTGGGTCAAATACAACTGGAAGATGCTGCTGCTCGCCTTCATCGGCGGGCTGCTCTTCTCCTTCGGCACCCGCCTGGCCGCGGGCTGTACCACCCACCACTTCATCGGCGGCATCCCCGCCATGAGCATCGCCTCGTGGGTGGTGCTGCTCTCGGGTATCCCCTTCGCCTTCGTCGCCTTCCTGATCGCCATGCGGATGGGTCTGGGTGGCTACTTCAAGCACCAGGAGACCCGCGACACCGTGCGCCGCCACCTGGGTAATCCGGTCAACCCTCAACCCGGCTACGACCCCGACTACAACCCCTGGCGGAGCCCCCTGCGCTGGGTGCTGAATGCCTTCCTGATCCTGGTCCTGATCGGGGTGCCGCTCTACTTCGGCCTCACCGGCTGGATCTCCGGCTCGGTGAATCAGATCGGCTGGGCCGAGGTGCTGTGGATGACCATCCCCGGGATCCTGCTCGGCTACGGCATCGCCAAGACCGGCTTCGGCACCGAGTGCTCGGTGATGGCCCCTGAGGCGACCTTCACCAAGGAGTCCTTCTATCTCCAGGGCGGGGTGCCCCAGTGCACCTACCGCATGTTCCGCGGCATGCTGCCGCTGCAGGGCTTCATGGTCGCCATCGTCACCTTCAACCTGTTCATCCTGGCGTGGTGGCTGCTGGGATTTGGGACCGTCCCCAATGCCGCGGGTCAGGCGGGTCTCTACTGGGGCCACATTTTGGGTGGTCCGCTGCTCGCCATGGGGGCGGTCTTCATGATCGGCTGCGAGGTCCGCACCTATGCCCGCCTGGGGCTCGGCTACTCTACCGCGCTCGTGGCCCTGCCAGGCTTCTATCTGGGCTATCTCCCCTACACCTTCTTCAAGGAGAAGATCGACTCCGTGGCCTTCGGCGACGGCCTGACCTATTACATCACCATCCCGGAGTGGCTGGCGGATACCGTCGGTGGTACCGAGGTGCAATGGGCCATCGGCTACAGCGTCTTGATGATCGGCATCCTGGTGATGTCCTTCCGGGCCGCCCACGGTTTCCTCGACCTCAAGGTGAAGGAGATCATCACCCACAACACCGACGAGATCGTGTACATCGCCCACCCGGCGCAGGAAACGCCGGGGCTCAGCGCCGCGCCGCAGACCGCGGGCTGAGGTCGTGTCGGGGATAAGAACAACCCGGGCACACTTCCCGGTGGCCCGGGTTTGCCGATCATACCGAGCGCACACCGTGGCTTGTGCTGCGCCCAGTCGCTGCCGGCAGCGGTCTGGGCATCCTCGCCCTGGCGCAGGCGCCTTAGGAGGGCACCATGCCTGAATTCAAAGACCCGTTCGGTCGCCGTATCGATTACCTCCGCCTGTCCGTGACCGATCGGTGCGATCTGCGCTGCGGCTATTGTCTGCCCAAGGGCTTCAAGGGGTTCGAGGAGCCCGCCCACTGGCTCGACTTCCAGGAGATCGAGCGCGTCGTGGGCGCCTTCACCGCGCTGGGGGTGCGTCACGTGCGTCTCACCGGTGGCGAGCCCCTGGTGCGCCGCGATCTGCCCCGGCTCGCCGCCGCCCTGGCGGCCCTGCCGGGGCTCGAGGATCTCTCCATCTCGAGCAACTGTACCCGCATGGACTCCCTCGCCGATCCCCTCTTCCGGGCCGGGGTCCGGCGCCTCAACGCCAGCCTGGACAGTCTCCGGCCGGAGGTCTTCACGGGGATCACCGGGGGCCGGCTGGAACGGGTGCTTGCCGGTATCGAGGCCGCCCGCCAGGCCGGCTTCGCCCCGATCCGCATCAACACGGTGGTCATGGGCGGTGTCAATGACGACGAGATCGACGCGATCCTCGATTACTGTGCCCAGCGCGGCCTCACCTTGCGGCTGATCGAGACCATGCCGATGGGCCGCACCGGCCGTGCGGCGCTCGAGCGCTTTGTCGATCTGCAAGAGGTCAAGCAGCGCCTGGAGCGCAATCACACCCTGATCCCGGACATCCTCCCCGGCGGCGGCCCCGCGCGTTACTTCCGCCTGGGCGGCACCGAGACCCGCATCGGATTCATCACACCCCTGTCGCAACACTTCTGCGCCTCCTGCAACCGGGTACGCCTGAGCGTGGACGGCTGCCTCTACCTCTGTCTCGGCCAGGAGAGTCGCTACCCGCTGCGCCCGCTGCTGCGCGCGGGCATCGGCGATGCCGATCTCGTAGAGCACCTGCGCCGGGCCATCGCGCTGAAGCCGGAGCGCCACGACTTCAACGAGCAGCCCGGCAAGCTGGTCCGGCTCATGTCCCAGACCGGGGGCTGAAGACGCCGCGGCAGATTCAATAGACGAGATCCGGAGACATTCATGACACCACCCCCCGTGCGTCTCGCCGTTCTGACCATTTCCGATACCCGCACCCTGGCCGAGGACACCTCGGGTCAGGCCCTCGTGGAGCTGGCGGAGGCGGATGGACATCCGGTCGTCGAGCGGCTGCTGGAGAAGGACGACAGCTGCCGCATCCGATTCGAGGTCAGCCGCTGGGTCATCGATACCGGCATCGACGTCGCCATCTCCACGGGTGGCACCGGCCTGACCGGGCGCGATGGGACCACCGAGGCGGTTCGTCCGCTGCTCGATCGCGAACGGGTATGCCCTGTGCCTGGCGGACCCGGGTCCCGAGCGGCGCGTGCCGGTGTTGCAGCGCATCGCAGCCGGTCAACCACCCCAGCGGCTGTCGCCGGGGACGGCGGCAAGGATCTTCACCGGGGCACCGATCCCGGAGGGTGCCGACACCGTGGTCCCCCAGGAGGCATGCAAAGTCGAGGGGGACGGGCTGCATCTGGACTTGTCGCCCAGGCCCCGGGATCACATCCGCCCGCGCGGTCATGACTTGGCCGAGGGGGCACTGGTGCTTGCGGCCGGGACCCGCATCGATGCGCGCCACCTCGGCCTGCTGGCTGCCATCGGGCGAACCGATGTCCTGGTCAGCCGGCCTTTGCGGGTGGCGCTCCTCACACCACCGGCGACGAGCCCGCGGAGCCCGGCGAGCCGTTGGCGCCAGGGCAGATCTACAACAGCAATCCGCCTCTGCTGGCAGCCTTGTTGGGGGATCAGGGGGGCGTCCTGGTCGACCCGGGGCCCGTTCCGGATCGCCTCGAGGCGACCCGCGATGCCCGGCTGGAGACCGCGCGGGATGCGGACATCATCGTCTCCACCGGCGGCGTCTCGGTCGGCGACGAGGACCATATCCGGGCGGCGGCCACATGCGTCGGCCACCTCGACCCCTGGCGGGTGCGCATGAAGCCGGGAAAGCCGGTTGCCTTCGGGCGGGTCCATGCGGCCGCTTTTCTAGGTCTTCCCGGCAATCCGGTCTCGGCCTGGGTGACGGCCCATCTGTTCCTGCTGCCCCTGTCGCGGCGGCTGCAAGGGCAGAGCGATCCCGTATTCCCGGATTGCGCCTACGCGCGGCTCGAGCGTGACTGGCCCCAGGCCAGGCCGCGACGTGAGTTTCTCCGCGTGCGCCTGCGCCGAGAGCCGGGGCAGCAAAGAAGGGGACGAGGTGTCCTTCTCTCCGCCCGTGACGGGGGGCTGAGGCATCGTCACCGGATGGCCGCGCGTTGTGAACCCAACCCGTGATCGGCGGCCTTTCAACGGGTAGGACGCTGATGACAAATACTTGTCAGGACTCCCGACGGTCAACTGCCGTGCATCCGTTGGGTTTGTTCCGGCTGTTACAAACGGCGCCTCTTTGGTTGGCGTCGCGGCCCCTGTCTCCAAACTGATGGGAAACTCGTATGGCTGGCATTCACCCAAGCCCAATCTGGAAATTCGCGGCCCTGCTTTGCGCCGTCATGCTCCTGCCAACACCGGCAGCCGAGGCGGCCGAGCCAAGCGCCGACACAGCGGACAGCACCGCTGCCGCGATCAATCCAGCAACCGGCAAGTCCTTCATCCCGAATAAGCGTTGTCTCAAGTGTCATGGCGATGAGGACGATCCGACCGTGAAGCGCGATGACGGCACCGTTGTCGACATCTTCGTCCACCCCGAAGAGCTCGCGGCCAGCGTGCATGGAGAGCTGTTCTGTCAGAGCTGCCATGCGAACGTCACCAATACCAAGCACGAGGACGATCCTCCGCCCATCGTCGTGAGCTGCGTGGAGTGTCATGAGCGGACCTGGAAGGCGGAAAAGGACGATCCGAGTGCGGAGCACACGCGCCTGGGCGTGGTGATGGAGCAAATCGAGAGCTATATGCACTCGGTTCACGCCCAACCGAGCCGGACGGACCAGTCGCGTACCAATGCCACCTGCTACGACTGCCACGACGCCCATCGCATCGGCACCCTGGGCAGCCAGGCCCGCGCCGATCACCGCCTGAACAACCCCGAGGTGTGCGGGCGCTGCCACAAAGAGCAGAAAGAGCAATATCTCGCCTCGGTCCACGGACGCGCGGTCAGCGAGTGGCGGGATCCCACGGCCGCCGTCTGCTCCGATTGCCACACCACGCATCAGATCGACTCCCCCGAGGGGGATGCGATGCAGCTGCGGATCACCCAAAATTGCGGCTCCTGCCATCAAGAGGCGCTGAAGACCTACCTGGCGAGCTACCACGGGCAGGTCAATCGGCTCGGCTATACCCAGACGGCCAAATGCTTCGACTGTCACGGCTCCCACAAGGTGGCCGGGATCCACGACCCCGACTCGACGATCTCCCCGGCCAACCGCCTGGAGACCTGCCGCAAGTGCCACGAGGACGCCCCCGCGGGATTCCTAGGGTTCCATCCCCACGGCAACACCCACGACTTTGGGCGCTATCCCTGGCTGTGGCTCACCGCCAAGCTCATGCAGGCCCTGATCATCGGCGTCTTCCTGTTCTTCTGGACCCACGTGCTCCTGTGGTTCTACCGCGAGTACCGCGACCGGCGAGGGGGCACGAGCCATGCGCATGTCGCCCCGGCGGACGGAACCCTGTATGTCCGGCGCTTCGGCTGGACATGGCGCATCGTGCATCTGTTGTTTGCTGTGAGCACGATGGTGCTGATCTTGAGCGGCACCTCGCTGTTCTTCTCCCATACCGACTGGGCGAAGGCCGTAATCGCCCTGCTCGGGGGGCCCAAGACCGAGGCGATCGTCCACCGCACCGCCGCGGTCATCTGGCTGAGTGTCTTCGGCTTCCACCTGCTGGTGGTAGCCTCCAGCATCCTGCGTAACCGCAAGACCTTCCGCTGGTTCGGACCGACGTCCTTGATCCCCAACTGGCAGGATCTGCATGATGTGAGGGCGATGTTCCGCTGGTTCTTCGGCCGCGCCCCGCGCCCGGACTTCGACCGCTGGAGCTACTGGCAGAAGTTCGACTACTGGGCGCCGTTCTGGGGTGCCGCGATCATCGGCTTCAGCGGCCTGGCGCTGTTCTTCCCGACGCTGACTGCCAAAGTCCTGCCCGGTTGGGTTTTCAACATCGCCACCATCGTCCACGCGGAGGAGGCCCTGCTTGCCACCGTGTTCCTGTTCACGGTGCACTTCTTCAACTCCCACTTCCGCCCCGACCGCTTTCCGATGAGCACGATCATGTTCACCGGCGCGGTGCCGCTGGAGGAATTCAAGTACGAGCACCGCAACGAGTACGAGCGGTTGAAGGCGAGCGGGGAGCTGGAAGAGTGCCTGGTCAAGCCGCCGTCAGAACGCTTCGAGAAGGGCTCCAGGATATTGGCCGCAGTGCTCATCCTGGCCGGTCTCGGTCTTCTGACCCTGGTGCTGATTGGCTATCTCACGATGCCGCATGGCAGTTAGCACCGAGGCAAGCGCTGATCAAGGCGCTTCCGGTTCAGGCCAGGGACGGCCCGGCATATCCGAGCGCGGCAAGCGCGTGAATACGGAGCGCGCCGAGAACGTGCTCTCGAAGCGCAAGCGGATGAACGCAACATTATGCAGCACCCGCACATGATCCCGGCTGGGCCGCCGGGGCGTGTCTCACGGGTCAGGGCCATGATGGCGGCCGTTTTTGATTCGGGCGGCGGTCAGGCTTTTATGCGGCGCCGGGAAATCCGCTGGGCTCGATCCAGCTCAAGGTGATTTATCTCGGTTGTGATCGTGGGTTCGAGCGCGTATCGACCGCGGGAGCCAGCGCACCCGGCGACCGATGGGTTCGGGCTGGAGGGTCGTATGACCGATGCCGAACCGTTGTTTGAGCAGGGCGTGACTGCGCTCGAGCACTTCCTCCCAGTCGGTCAGGTTGTCTACAACCAGATGCGCCGATAGCACTGGCATGTCTGACCTGACGGCCCAGATGTGTAGATCGTGCACGGAGGCGACACCGGGCACCGCCGCCAGGGCATGGCCGACCTCCTCCAGATCGATGTCGAAGGGAACGCCTTCCATCAGGCCATGCACCGATTCGCGCAGCAGCCGCAGACTGGAGACCAGGATGAGCGCGCCGATGGCCAGCGAGAGCAGCGGATCGATGGGAGTCCAGTTGCTCACCGCGATGACGAGGCCGGATAGCAGGGCGGCCACCGAGCCGAGCAGATCACCCAGGACATGCAGCAGTGCCGCGCGGGTGTTGAGCGTCTTCTCGCCACGCGCCAGCATCCAGGCCACCAGCAGATTGAGGGCCAGGCCTAGCGCGGCGGTCAGGGAGACGGGAACACCCTCCACCGTGTGCGGCGTTTGCAACCGGGCAATCGCGGAGACCACCAGCCAGGCCACCAGCAGCAACAGGGCTGCACAGTTGATCAGGGCGGCCAGGAATTCAGCGCGCCCCAAGCCATAGCTGTGCCGAACCGAGGGTGCTCGCCGTGCCAGCCAGGCCGCACCCGCCGCCAGCCCGAGGGCGGCGGCGTCATTGACCATGTGCCCGGCGTCCGCCACCAGGGCGAGCGATCCGGCCCACAGCCCCACGGTCGCCTCGACGCCGGCAAAGCCCAGGGTCAACGCAGTCGCCAATATCAAAGTATTGCCACCGCCAGCGGCAGGAGGGTGGTTATGGTGATGGTCATGTGTCACGGATTGATCACTCGTGTGAGCAGGTTGCTGCAATGCCCCCTATCGCTCGTACCGCGAGCACGGAATGCAGATGTGCTTGTCGCCAACGACCCGTCGATGCGCCTTGCGACCATCTCGCCACGGGCCGCGCGGAAGGCGGAGGCGGTTCGAAAAGGATGCGGTATGGCGCCAGGACTGCCCCACCGCCAGGCCATCGGCGCCGTTGTCCCGGTACAGGCTGGTGAGGTCGGCATGATCCATGAGACCGCCGAGCAAGGCTCCGAACAGGGCGCCCATGGTCAGCGCGCACTGCGAGCCGCAAGTCCGAACGCCTCGGTCAGGGTGGGGTGTGGATGGATCGCGGCGGCGATCTGCTCCAGTGTCAGGCCGTGACGCACGGTCAGCGCGGCCTCACCCATCAGGTCAGCGGCCCCCTCGACCAAGACGTGGACACCCACCACGCGGCGATCCTCGCGCCGGTAGACGATGCGCAAACGCCCGGAGGCATCCCCGCTGATCTGCGCCCGGGCGTCGATGCGGTAGTCGTATTCGGCTACGGCTACATCGAGGCCGGCGGCGCGGGCGGCGTCCTCGGTGAGACCGGCCATGCCCAGCTCCGGATAGGAGAAAATCACCGCGCTATTGTGCTCGGGGCGCGGATACGCTGCCGGGGCGCCGAGCAGATGACGGGCGACGGCCAGTGCCTGCGCGGTGGCCCAGTGGGCGAACATCGGGTTGCCGACCAGATCGCCAGTGGCATAGATGCCGGGTTCACCGGTCTGCAGCGTGTCATCGACTTTGACACCATGGCGGTCGTGGCGCGCTGCCGTGGTTTCTAGGCCGAGACCGGCGACGTTGGGATGGCGGCCGGCGACGACGGCCACGACCTGGGCGTTCACTTGCTGCGATTGCCCGTCACGCGTATAGCGGACGGTATGCCGCGACGCCTCGCCCTCGATGGCCTCGACGACCACGCCGGTCTGCACGTCGATTCCGTCCATCTGGAGCCGTTCGGCGAGCAGGCCGGCGAGCACGCCGTCCACTGCTGTGAGGATACGCGGCATGGCCTCCAACAGGGTCACGCGGGCGCCGAGCATGGCGAATATCTGCGCCATCTCCACCCCGATGGGACCGCCACCGATCAAGGCGAGTGATTCCGGTACGAAACCGATCTCAAGCAGTCCTTGCGAGTCGATCACGCCTGGCAGATCCGCGCCCGGAATGGGCAGGCGCGAGGCGACCGAACCGGTGGCGAGAATCGCATTCTGAAAACCGATCTCGCGTCGTTCGCCTGCCGCTTCGACCACCGCCGTGCGCGGTCCCGTGAGGCGGGCGCGGCCGAAGGCCACTTCCAGCCCAGGCAATCCTTTCGCCTTGGTCAGCGCACCTTGCGCACGCCAGCTGAGAATCCGGTGTTTGCGGGCCTGCACCATGCTCCAGTCGACATCCAGGGCATCAGCTCCAGGCTCGGGCAAGCCGAAGTCACCCGCGCGCGCGAGTTCCCGGCGTCGCGCCGCGGTTTCGCGGAAAATCTTGGACGGGATACAGCCCTCGAACAGACAGGTGCCACCCAGCCCACGCCCGGCCTCTAACAGCAGAACGCGCTTGCCGGCCTGCGCCAACGCCATCGCCGCGGGTGTGCCGCCCGGCCCTGCGCCGATAATAAGTACGTCGTAGCGTGTGTCTGAGCTCATGATGTTTTCCTCCTGTGCAAGTAATTCGAATACAGTGAAGCCAAGCGATGATTCAGACGCCGTCTTGGCCGCGTCCATGCCGGCTCGGCTCATGCGCGTCGACGCCCATTGGGACGGTATCCAGCGTGATGCCGGCACTTTCGAGCAATTCGGCCAAGGCCGTGTCCAGGGGGGTGTCGGGTGCGAAGCGCACCCGTTCGGCATTTTGGCGGATCAGCAAGGCGGCCAGTTTGATACCCTTGCCGCGTGTCTCATCCCGGTAAGGATTGGCCATCCAGACGCTTTGTCTCTGGTCGTCTTCGGGAGCGGCCTCCTCCACGCGAAGCCAGGCGGCCTGACCGAAGCGGCTGGCGGGCGTTTTGCGATCATCATCGAACAAGGTGATGTTGCGATGGTGGGTGTTCGCCGCAGGCTCAAAGTGGAGCGCGATGGTCTCCAGCCGCGGTAGTCTTGCACGCAGCCTCGCTTCGAGTTGATCGACGACTTCGTGCGCAGCCTTCAAGCCGCAAGGCAAGACCTCGATCGTGGCCGCCAGGAACAGCGCGCTGCCCGCGTGCCTCAGGATTACGTCGCGTGCAGTTTGCACGCCAGGATGGCGCGCCAGCGTCTCCAGAACCCACTCACGCTGCTCGCGCGGCGCCGCGGCATCGAGCAGGGACAACACGCCGTCGCGAAGCACCTCCCAAGCGCCATGCAAGATCAGCAGCAGGATGACCGCCACGGCGATTGCCTCCGCGTAAGGCAGCCCCGACCCATGGGCGACGACGCCGACGATGGCCACTACGCCCGCGCCGATATCGCCCAGCCCGCTGGCAGCGTCACTGCGCAAACCGGGCGAACCAAGGCGAGCTGCGGCGCGCCGCTCGGCGTAGAAAGATACGCTCTGCAGGACGAGCAGGAAGGCGATAAAACCGCTGGTCAAGACCGGCATGACCGACGGCGCGTCTCTGACTTCGAGCACGCTTTGCAGAATTTCATGGCCGGCCGCGAGGACAGCAAGCCAGCTGAGCACGGCGGCCAGATCTTCTAGCTTGTGCAAGCCGAGCGGAAAGCGCGCGGAGCGATGGGCAGAGAAACGCACTGCAGTATAGATCAGCAGCGCTCCGACGACGTCGGATAGGCTGTGTAGAGCGTTGGCATCACAATGAGGCTGCCGCTCCACCATGCCCAACCGAGTTTCGCCAGTCCCAGCACACTGTTGAGGACCGTCGAAGCCAGCACCCAACGGCGTTTTTCAATCGCGTCGTTTATCAATTGACTCACTCTGCCATCCCGCCATGCTCGCAAAAATTGCTTCGGAGTGGCGTGGGGTTACACCGAAGACTGAAGTACACCCGCCTCCATGATCCCCCGTAGTTATCTGCAACGCGGCGGTGCGGAGCGGCAACGGGCGACAAGGCGTGCCTTCCAGCGCAATAGATCAATGGTGATTGTTGGCCAGAATCAACCGTGCCGCCGTCACTTTCACCAGGTCGTTGATCAGGAACCACGCCAGCGCGTAGCCCCAGATCATCAGGGCGTAGGTCCAGCCGATGGGTGTCATCAACCAGCCCTCGGCGGCGAAGATCGTGCCGACCGCTTCAGTACCGAATGTGGCCCAGAACAGCACCGGCGCCGGCCAGGGCTTTTGCCAGAACCAACCACGCGCCCGGGTGATATAGAGCGTGCTGTGGCCGGCCACGATCAGCTTCAGGAACAGGAAGGTGCGAATCTCGTCGTGGGAGAACTGCCATTCCTGCAACAGGTAGAACAACACGAACGAGGAGATCACCCCGGCCACCCCCAGCACACTGGCGATCGTCGTCAGCTCGCGCATGTTCCAGCGTACCGGTCGGCGTTCGACCCGGGTGCGGTCATAGGCGATCGCAAGGATCGGGATGTCGTTGAGCAGAGCCAGCAGGATGATCATCAGCGCGGTGATCGGGTAGAGGTTGAATACCACAATCGACAGGGTCATGAACAACACGATGCGGATGGTCTCGGCGATGCGGAATATCGCGTAGCTCTGCATACGCTCAAAGGTGATCCGGGCCTGCTCGATCGCATCGTTGATCACCGACAGACCCGGCGCGGTGAGCACGATGTCGGCCGCGGTGCGGGCCGCATCGGTGGCGTTATCGACCGCGAACCCGCAGTCGGCCTTCTTCAGCGCCGGGGCATCGTTCACCCCGTCGCCGGTCATGCCGACGATATGACCGCCCTTCTGCAGGGTATCGACGATGCGGTATTTGTCCTCCGGCACCACCTCGGCAAAGATGTCCACCGACTCGATCATCTCGACGATGGCCGACTCGTGGGTGTGGATGAACTCGCGCTCCAGCAGCCGGGGGTCGTACAGCTCCTTGAGGCTTGCCATCACCTCGGCGGCGAAGCGCCCGGCCTCGCGCTGCGACACATCGCCCTTGAGACGCCGGTAGATGGCGCCGGTCAGGGCCTCGGCCAGGGCCAGCAGCTCCTGGCTGCCCGAGCCCTTGAGCTGGTGCGAGCGGATGGTCTCCTGCTCCAGTCCCAGCAGCCGGCCGACCTCCCGCGCGATGGCCACGTGATCGCCGGTAATCATCTTTACCCGCACGCCATAGGCGTGCATCTGTCGCACCACCTCGGCGGAGTCCTCCCGCGGCGGGTCATAGAGCGGGATCAGGCCGATCAGTTGCAGTGGCTGACTGCCCGACTTGCGCCCCACCGCCAAGGTGCGGTAACCGCGTTTGGCGAGTCGATCCACCTGCTCGACCACGGCCGCGCCCTGCTCGTCCGGCAGCTCGGCCATGGCGAGCAACACTTGGGCCGCGCCCTTGACGGCGGTGAAGGTCCCCTCCGGACCCACGATGGTGGCGGCGGTATGCTTGCCCACCGGATCGAAGGGCACGAAATGGGTCTGCCGGTAGTCCGACAGGGCAACCCGCGGAAACCGCTTGTCGAGATGGTTGAAGACCGGCAGTTCCATCGGGTCGTCGTTCTCGCGCTTGGAGGCCAGCGCCGCGACCCGGAACAGTTCTTCGGCATCGAATCCGTCCATCAGCACGGGCTCGGCCACCTGCATCCGGTTTTGGGTCAGGGTCCCGGTCTTGTCCGAGCAGAACACGTCCACCCCGGCCAGTTCCTCGATCGCTGACAGGCGCGAGACGATCGCCTGTCGGCGCGCCAGGTTGACCGCACCCACGGCCATGGTGACCGACAGCACCGCCGGAAGTGCCACCGGAATCGCCGCGACGGTCAGCACCAGCGAGAAGCGTGCGATCTCCAGCAGGCTCTCGTGGCGGAACAGCGCCACCATGATGATCAGCACGACCAGCGCAAGGGTGATCAGGATCAGGAAATTGCCGATCTGTATGACCATCTTCTGGAAGTGGCTGCGTTCCTCCAGGCTCGCCTTTGCCACCAGCGAGACCACGCTGGCGAAGGCCGTGCGTGGCCCGGTGTTGACCACCAGGGCCAGCATCTCGCCCTGCTTGACGATGGTATTCGCATAGGCCACCTCGCCGGCCGCCTTCGACACCGGCAGGGACTCCCCGGTCAGGGCGGCCTGGTCAATCGACAGATAGTCCCCGTCCATGAGCTTGACGTCGGCCGGCACGATGTCGCCGATCTTCAGCTTGATGATCTCGCCGGGGACCAGAGCGCGGGCGGGGATGGTCGCGAATACCCCGTCACGCAGTACGATCACCTCGTTGGCCAAGCGGGCCTTGAGCGCCGTTAGGGCGTTCAGCGCCCGGTGTTCCTGGAAGAAGTCCAGCCCGGCGTTGACCAGCAGCATGATCAGGATGATCGCGAAGTCCTCCCACTTCTGCACCAGCGCCGAGAGCAACGCCGCGGCCTCGATCATCCAGGGGATCGGCCCCCAGAAACGGCGCAACACCCGGTGCCACAGAGGCTCTTCGTGCTCCTCGATCTGGTTCGGCCCGACCTCGGCCAGGCGTCGTCTCGCTTCCGCGCCGTCCAGGCCATGGTGCCTGTCGGACTGCAGTGCCTTGAGGACGTTCTCGATGTCCTGCTCTCGGTAGTTGTCGGTGTCTTGTGGCTTCATGAAACAAGCTTCAATTGTCGGTAGCGGCTCAATGTGCTCTGGTCCCCGGGTATCGCGCGGCCTTTTCAGTAAGGCCGACGCGTCCTGGGGTTCTATGCCGTTCTTGGGGACCGGTTCATGGTTTGTCCTTCATGGACTGATGGCCGTAGATGAGCACGGCGAAAAACACGCCGCCCTGCACGAAGCCGAGCAAGGCCTCGATCCCACTGGCCCACATGGCGTTCAGGGTTTGCGGCACCCAATCGCCGAGGCCAAGGGTGGTGAACAGCTCGACCGAGATATACAAGGCTACCGCCAGGGGGTGGGCCTCCATGGCCGCCATTTCGGCCGGCGGCAGGGTGCCGCTGTACTGGAACAGGGAAAACACGCCGAACAGCTGGAACAGCAGCGCGAAATACAGCACCGTGACCGCCGATACCAAAAGGTAGAGAAATACGATGTGCAACAGGTCGAGGTGCACCGACCGCCGCCGGCGGGAGATGTAGAACAGCATCACGTCCAAGAGGGCGAAGCGCACCACGACGATGTAGACCAGGAAAGCCGTGAGCAGGGCCTCGCGGTGGGCGGCGAACGATGCGGGGCCCTCGGCCTGCCACGCGCCGGCGATGAACAGCGGGATGAGCAGCACGGGAATGAGCAGGGGCAGGACGGCCATCCAGCGGCTCACCAGATCGCGGCTGGGCAGGCGCAAGGCGGAAGGGGGGGCGGTCGCTGTCACGGTGCGTCCTCCGTGCGCGGCAGGCCGGCCAGTGCGACCCGGCCGCCGGAGCCAAGCACGGCCAGCGTCTGCGCGAAAGGAGATACCCGGTGTCTCGGCTTGGTCATGAAGGCGGAAGGCAGCGGCTCGAAAAAGATGCGATGCCCCACGCTCACACGTGGGCGTTGGCAGGTCGCGCCGGCTCGGCTCTGGGCGCCAGCCATGGACTCAGGGCGCGGGATGCGCGACGTTCATCCTGCGCCCTGTCGGCCCCAACGCCGGCGGCCCGACTCCAGTGCATGAAACAGCACCGGCACCATCAGCAGGGTGAGGAAGGTGCCCGTCAGCAGGCCGCCGATGGCCACCACCGCCAGGGGCGACAGGCGCTCGATGCCCACCGCCCACTCCAGCGCGATGGGGATCATCCCGACGATGGTGGAGCCGGCCGTCATCAGAATCGGCCGCGTACGCAGTTGCACCGCCCGCAGGATGGCGTCGTTCAGGGATCTGCCCTCGGCCAGGGCGACCTGGATGAAGTCCACCAGCAGGATGCCGTTGTTCACCACGATGCCCATCAGCAGGATCAGGCCCATGAAGGAGGGCATGCAGCCGTGCTTGTCGGCAAGCATCATGGCCCAGGCGGCGCCGATCAGGGCCAGAGGCAGGGTGCCCATGATCGCCAGCGGGTGCAGAAAGGAGCGGAAGATGACCGCCAGGGTGAGGAATAGCAGGACCAGGCCCAGCCCCAGGGCCGTGATCAGGCGGCCGAAGGACTCGCCCATCTGCTTGATCTCGCCCTCGTGGCTGATCGAATAGCCGCGCGGCAGCTCCAGGCCGGCGAGGGCCTGCTCGACGTTCTCCTGCAGATGGGTGACGGCGACGTTGCGGCGGTAGCCGATCACGTCCACCGTGGGTTGCAGGGCCTGGTGGGTGTGGCTGGCCGGGGCGTGCTCGATGCTGACCTGCGCCAGGTTGGACAGCGGAATCAACTTGCCGTCCGCGGTGCGAATGGGCAGCCCGGCGATCATCTCCGGGTCGTTGCGCTCGTCCGCCTTCAGGCGTACCCAGACCGGGATCGAATTCTCCCCCGCCACCCGCAGCCGTCCACCGGGTATCCCACCCACCGCGGCGGCCACCTGTTTGGCGATGGCGTCGGCGCCGAGGCCGAAATGATGGGCCTGCAGTGGGTCCACGTCCAACTGCACGCGGCGCGAGTGGCCCTGCCAGGAGCGCTCCACCCCGGTCAGGCCCTGTACCTTGGAGAGCCGCTGCATCACCTCGTCGGCGAGGCGGTCCAGCACCCGCCAGTCGGGACCGGTGATCATCACGTCCACGCTGCCGCGGATGGAGGAGAGCGGCGTGGCCCCGTATTCGCTCACGTTGGCGGCGATCAGGCCGGGGATCGCGCGCACCCGTTCGCGTACCTCCCGTTCCAGCGCGTAAATGCTCATGCTCCGGGAAAAACGGTCCACCAGGTTGACGGTGCTCTGGCCCTGCTGAAAGGTGTGGGCGGCGCCGAAGGCCCGCACGCCCGGTTCCGAGCCCACCACCGTGGAGCTGGAGATCAGCCAGTCGGCGGGCACCGCCTGGCGGATGGCGGTGTCCACCTCGGTGGCGATGCGCTGCATCTGTTGCTCGTTGGTGTCCGGCTCGGCCTCGAAGTCGACCAGGAAGATGCCGGTGTCCATCAGCGGCATCAGCTCCCTCCCCACCAGGGGCATCTGCCTGGCGGAGAAGGCGAACAGGCCGAAGAACAGGATCAGCACGAGGGCGCGGTGCGCCAGTCCCCAACGCACCAGGGCAATGTAGAAGCGTTTCATCGGCTCCAGCACCCAGCGCGCGAAGGGGCGCAGCACGAAGCCCAGTGGATCGCGGGCGCCGGGCCTGAGCAGCCAGGGGGTAAGCAGCGGGATGATGGTCACGGAGACGATGAAGGAGGCGCCCAGGGCGATGATCAACACCACCGAGAGGGGTTGCAGCACGGTCTGCACGTAGCCGCCGATGAAGACGATGGGCACCAGCACGATCACCGTGCTGAAGGTGCCGGAGAAGTCCGCCAGCAGGATCTCCTGGGTGCCGCGGGCGGCGGCGCTGAGTCCGCGCTCGCCCAGCTCGTCGATGTGGCGCTCGATGTTTTCGACCACCACGATGGCGTCGTCCACCAGCATGCCCACGGCGATGATGACCGCGGTCAGGGTGACCATGTTGAGCTCATAGTCCAGCGCCCACATCGCGGCGAAGGTGAGCAGGTAGGTGAAGGGCAGGGACAAGGCGGTGACGAACGCAGCGCGGCTGTTGCCGAGGAACAGCAGGATCACCAGCACCGCCATGATCACCGCATCGCGCAGGGCGTCGAGCATGTTGGAGACGGTCAGGTCGATGAGCCGTCCCTGGGTGTCGGCGACCTGGATGTCGAGCATGGGGAAGTCCGCGCGGATGGCCGGCAGGGCTTGCTCCATGGCCGACACCACGTCGCTGGCGTTGCCATGCTCGCCGCGCAGCAGGGCCACCGCCACGGCGTCGTGGCCGTTACCCCGGTACAGGCTGGTGGGGTCGGCACGGCCCCAGCCCACCGCACCGAGATCGCCCACGCGCACGAAGCCACCGCCCGCTACCGGCACCAGGATTGCCGCCAGGTCGTCCAGGCCATGGGCCAGGTTGCGGGTGCTGAGCAGCAGCCGGTAGCGCTCGCGCTCGATCAGGCCCGCCGGGCGCGAGTTGTTGTCGGCGGCCAGGGCGGCGGCTACCTGGCCAATGTCCAGGTCGTGGGCCACCAGGCGGTCACGGTCCAGGTCGATGGCCACCTGTCGATCATCGCCGCCGAATACCTCCGCCTCGGCCACGCCAGGTACGTTGAGCAACGCGTCGCGCAGCGGGTTCTCCGCCAGGCGTTGCACCTGGCCCAGGTCCAGGCCGCTGTTGTCGGCGGGGCTGACCGCCAGCACCATTGCCGGATGGGCCGCATCGGTGATGCGGAAGATCAGCGGCTCGTGGGTCCCTTCCGGCAGATATCCCGTGACCCGCTTGAGCTCCGTCTCAACTCGGGCCGCGGCCAGGTCGATGTCGTTGCCGTACTCGAATTCCACCTGCACCAGGGATACCTGATCGCGGGAGGTCGAGGTCACCCGACGCACCCCATCCAGGGCCGACAGGCGCACCTCCAGCGGGTGGGTCACCTCCAGGGCCACGTCGTCGGCGGTCGCACCGGGCCACTGGGTGACCACCGAGACCATGGGCCGGTTGGTGTCCGGGAACAGGTTGGTCGGCATCCTGGAATAGCCCATGAGCCCCAACAGGGTGGCCACCAGGGTGAAGGCGAGCACCGCATGCGGGCGGTGCAGCAAGCGTTCCATCGCTGTCATTGTGTGTCGGCCTCGATGCGTACCAGGTCGCCGTCACGCAGCCGCTGCAGGGTGGTCTCGTGGGCGCTCACCAGGCGGTCTCCGGGAGAGAGCGCGCCTGCCACGGCCACACCGCCGGCGCTACGCAGGGCGATGGACACGGGTACCTGGCGGACCCTGGGCGGGTCGCCCGGAACCACCTTGAGCACCCGGCCATGGTCGGCGTCCTTTCCCGGCAGCAGCGTGTCGGCGGGCACCAACAGGGCGTCGTCGATGGCCGCGATGATGACCCGCGCCCGCACCAGAGCACCCGGTGGGAGCGCAAAGGGGAGATCCGGCAAGTCGATCTCCAACCGCCCCAGGGAGCGCTCGTCCAGGGAGGGGAAGACGCGGTCGGCGCGCAGTGCCATGTCCTGGCCGAGGTGGCTGGCCACCACCTCGGTGCCGGGCGCCACCCGTTCAAGGACCTCGGCGGGAAGACGCACCTCCAGACGGGCACTGCGGGTATCGATGAGACGGTACAGGGGCTTGCCAACGGTGGCCAGATCGCCGGGATCGGCGAGGCGCGCGGAGACGACTCCGGCGAAAGGGGCGGTGATCCGGGCATAGCCAATGCGGGTGCGCGCGGCGGCGATCTGATTCTCCAGACTGTGCACCTGCTCCTCGGCGGAGCGTGCCGCGGCGCGGTCCTGATCCACCTGGGATTGGCTGATGGTACGGGTCTTGAGCAGATCCTCCGCACGCCGGGCGTCCAGGGCCTTGCGCTCGGCGTCGGCCACCGCGCCATCGCGCTGGGCCTGCAGGCTGGCCAGGGTATCCTCCAGCTCACGGGTGTCGATGCGAGCCAGCGGTTTCCCCGCGTTGACGTGCTCTCCCTCGCGCGGGCCCATCTCCAGGACGACGCCGCCAAGCTGGGCGGCCACCGTGACCTCGTTGGCGCCCTTGACCAGGGCCAGGGCCGGGAAGCCCTGTGTGGCCCGACCGCGCTCCACGCTCGCCGTATGCACGGACCAGGGCGCAGGCTCGGGCGGGGCAATGGCGGCCAACTCCTGTTGGCGCAGTTGCCGCAGCTTCAGGCCGCCGGCCACCATGGCGGCCAGAATAAGCAGCGCGAAAAAGTAGAGCAGGAAACGCTTCATGAGAGGGCGATACCTCCGATCATCAATGTGTTCCAGAACGGGGGGTGGCAGTGCGTCATAGCGGAAGCTGACCAAGTCTGAAAGAGGCTTCAGGCGCCAGCGACGAGCGCGCCAGCCCCGAGCAGCAACAGCCCGCCGCAGACGGAACGGCCCCGGGCAAAGCCGCCGAGACCGTCGAGCCAGCGCTGCACGCGGTCCAGGGAGCCCGCGGCCAGCAGTACGCCCGCGCAATGGCCAGCGCCGAACAGCGCCAGCAGCACGGCCGGCAGGACCAGACCCTGGGGCGCCTGCATCCAGGCCACGCCCAGCACAGGGGCGATCCAGGCGAAGGCGCAAGGTCCCAGGGCCAGGCCGAAGACCATGCCCAGGGCCAGGGCGGTCCATGCGCCCCGGGACGCCGTTCGCCGTAGCCCCGGGCCGGCGGGCAAGGGCAGCCAATCCAGCAGATAGAGACCGGCGGCAAGGCAGATCAGCGCCACCAGGTAGTTGCTGGAGATCCCCAGGTCACCCGCCACCCGACCCAGCAGCAGGGCGACGAGGCCCAGCGGGAGCAGGCTCAGCAGGCTGCCGAGGGCAAAGGCGAGAATCACCCGGGCGCGCCGGTACGGTTCGGGCGCGCCGTGCGCCACGGACAGATAGCCCACCACCAGGGGTATTCCCGCCAGGTGGCAGGGACTCAACCAGATACTGGCGAAGCCCCACCCCAGGGCCGCGAGAGCGGCGATCCAGCCGGTGCCGGCGAGGGCGTCGGACAGGGGCGTCAGCAGCTCCATCAGGAGCCGTCCGGCGTTGTTGCAAGCGGCAGCCCCCGGGCGGAGAAGCCATCACGGACCGCCCGCGCCGACAGGAAACCCAGGTGCCGATACAGCTCTTCTCCCTCGCCGTCCAGAAAGACCTGGGTCGGAATGGCAATGACCTTCCACTCGCGGGTCAGCTCGCTTTGTTCCATGACATTGACGCGAATGATGCGCAGGCGCTCCCCGTGGGTCGTGCTCAGTTCGTCCAGCACCTGGTGCATCGCCCTGCAACTGGCGCAGGTGTTCATGCCGAACTCCACCAGGGTGGGTTGACCGTTACCCGCGATGGGGCCGGCAGGGGGCATCTGCGCCGGCGCACTGACGGCGCGCGTGCCGGGGCCGCCTCCTTGGCCACGGAGCACAAAGAGACCGATCGCAACGGCCAGCACAGCGATGGCGGCCAGCCCATAGACGAGAGTGGGTTTCATACTCTGGAATCCCGATGGGACCCGATCGGGCAACCGGGCGGCGACGGCGCGCCGCATGATCGGGGGATCGCCTTCAACGCAGCCAGTCCTCGACCGTCTTGCGGTCCGGGACGCCGCCGGCATGCACCACCTGCCCGTCGATCACCACCCCGGGGGTGGACATGACCCCATAGGTCATGATGCGTGCCAGGTCGGTCACCTTCTCGAGCTCGATCTCGACCCCCGTCGCGGCAGCCGCGTCGGCGATGGTCTTGGCGGTCACCTCGCAGTTGCGGCAGCCACTGCCGAGTACCTTGATCTGTTTCATGACAAGACTCCATGGGTTGAGGGTCACAGGACCAGATTGAAGACATAGCCCACCAGCAGGATGCCGGCGGCCACGACCCCGACAAAGGTCGCGATCAGCGGCCAGCGCAGGACCTTGCGCAGGATCAGCATCTCGGGGGCGGAGAGTGCGATCACGCTCATCATGAAGGCGAGTGTGGTGCCGAGCGCGGCACCCTTGCCGATCAGCGCCTCCACCACCGGCAGGATGCCGGCGGCATTGGTATACATGGGCACGCCGAGCACCACCGCCGCGGGCACCGCCCACCAGACGTCCCGTCCCATGAAGCTGGCCATGAAGTCCTGCGGCACGAAACCGTGGATCGCGGCCCCGAGCCCGATGCCGACCAGGACGTAGGGCCAGACCTTGCCCACGATCTCGCGCACATGGCGCCAACCGGCTCGGAACCGCTCTGGCCAGGTGTGGCCCTGGCCGTTGGGGGCGGCTGCCTCGCCCATGTGGATCGCCCGCACCCAGTCCTCCAGGTGGCGCTCCATCTTCAGCTCGCCGATGACCAGTCCGGCACCGATGGCCACCAGGAGACCCAGCACCAGATAGAGCACCGCGACCTTCCAGCCGAACAGCCCGAGCAGCAGGGCGAGCGCGATCTCGTTGACCATGGGCGCGGCGATCAAAAACGAGAAGGTCACCCCCAGGGGCACGCCCGCCGAGAGGAATCCGATAAAGAGCGGCACCGCCGAGCAGGAGCAAAACGGGGTGACGACACCCAGGCTCGCGGCCATGGCGTTGCCGATCCCCAGCCGGCGCCCGGCCAGCAGCGCGCGGGTGCGCTCGGGAGCGAAAAAGGTCTGGATCACGCCCATGACGAAGACGATGCCGACCAGCAGGAGCAGCACCTTGGGGGTGTCATACAGGAAGAAATGGACCGCCTCGCCCCAGTGGGTGGCGCGGGAGAGCCCCAGGGCCGCCACCGCCCCATCCGCCAGCTCGGAGAGGTGCAGATAGGCGCCGAGCCAAAGGACGGCGGTAATTGGCAGCCCGACGAGCCAGGGAATGAGGGAGGATGCGCGGGGTGCGGGAAGCGTGGCGGCCTCGGTGTCGTGATTCATGACGGTCTCTCGAAGGGGTGTGGTTACAGGGAAGACGCAACCGGGTCGAAAAGGATGCAGACTTTCACGATCCCGGCGGGCGAGCGAGGACGCCCACGCCGATCAGGTGGCTTCGTGGGGCTACGGTACGTCCTTGTAATCGTTGTCCTTGCGTCTGCCCAGATCGCGGCAGGGCGGCTTGGACCAGGCATAGTCCGGGTTGTCGGTCAGGACCACCGATTCGATGGCGGGACGACTGACCAGCTTCTTCGCGTAGGCCCATTGCAGATCCTGGAACCGGTCGATGTCCGCGGGCTCGAACCGACCCGATTCGATCTTCCGCATCTGGGCGCGCACCTCACGCGGATAGGTAGCCTCGTTGATCACCACCCGCACCGTCTGGCCGGTGGAGAGTCGCTTGACGACAAAGTCGCTGGCCTTGAGCTCGGGGTCAATGTGATGACTGCCGAAGCGGGCACGTGCGCCGGTGAGATAGGCCGCGACGTCACCGCCGCAGGCGGAATTGTTGGAGGCGACCATGAGATCGGTGCGGTCGATCATCTCCTCCCCGAACAGTCGGTCGAAGGCAGCCCGCAGGGCCGTCGCCCCTTCCACCAGGCCGCCGCAGAAATGGCCGTGGAACTTGATCAGATCCTTGATCGTAATGACCTTGGGATCGGTCGCATAGCGGCCGTACTTGTTCACCGTGTCGCGCACCCTGAACACCGGGGCGTGGGGGGCCTCGGCGAGCCATTGGGGGTAGTACCAATCCGGGCTGTTATCGTCGGTAGGCGGCATGGCGGCGACGGTCGTGGTGGGGATCAGCAGGCCGAGAAGTGCGCGGGCGTGCATGGTGTCTCCTGATGGGGTGTCGGCGATACGGGGTGTTGGATTCACCGCGTTGGTTCGGGACGGTAGTCGGAAATCAGCACCGCCTTGGCAATCTCGATCGGTCGGGTGGGGACCCGCGCGGCGAGGCTCTTGAGCGTCTCCTGAGCGGTCGCCGGGATATTGACCGCCCGAAGCCGCTGGGCGGCGATCTCCAGGGGCAGACCCTGCTCCCGTGCGAAGGTCTCCAGGGACTTGCCACCGATTCCGGACCCCGAGAGGCGCTCCTCGACAGCCAGTGGGTCCAGCGCCATGGCTTTAGTCACGGGTGCCTCGGTCGTCGACGGTGCTGAGCGCGGGATATGGGCGTAGAGGACCGCTGGCGTGGTGGCGTTGGTCTCGGCAAGCCGCAGCAGGGTCGATCTTTCATCAGCGACCCGGATACCCGCTGCCCGCCAAGCGGCCAGGGCGGAGGCAAGATCGAATTCGGCCCGCTTCGCCAGAGTGGCCAGGGCCACATCCTCGGCATGGCCGAATGGCGGCTCTCCTCCTGGAAGGCCTGCCCAGGCGGCCTTGATGTCGTCGTTCAGATCGAACAACCAGCTCGCTGGGGGGAGGTTGGCGACGGAGAGGGCGGCCAACAGCAGGGTGGTCGCCAGCGAGGTGAGCAGCTCCCATTTCAGCTCCAGATGCCCCTTGATCCGCTCCGCCAGATAGTTGCGGAAGGGCTTCCAGTTGAACCACAGGTGCAGGGCGCCTGCCAGGATGAACAGGGCGCCGAACAGGATGTGCAGATCCCCCCATGAATCCTTGGAGAGGCCGAGCAGCGCCCACTGGGTCCAGTTGGCGACCCGGCCCTGTGGCACGATGTAGAGCACCACGCCGGTCACCGTGAGCACCAGGAAGGCCCAGGTCACCAGAAAGGCGGTGAAGGCCCGGGTGGATTGCTTGTTGCGGATCATGGTCTTCTCCTCATGGGGTTGCGCCGAATCCCCTCCAGGATCGGTTGTCCGTCCAAGGAGAGGTCAAGCCCTTGACTGACACTGGCTTCTCGCGCCATGCCTTCAGCTGTCGTAGCCGGAGCACGGGATACAGACATGCTTGTCCCCAACCACCCGCAGATAGGCCTTGGCCACCAGCTCCCCGCAGTTGCCGCAGGGCACGAAGCCCATGATTTCCGGTAGCCAGTCTTCCTCCCACTGGAAGACTTCGTCGATGGTCATGATGTCCGCCTCCGGTGCGTTCCATACCAGATCCACCAGCTCCATCTGCTCGGCCTGCGGGATCTCGTCCGGCGGGATGCCCTGGCCCCGCTTCTTCATGAAGGCGGACTCGGCGATCCGGGGTTGCAGTGTGGGCTTGTAGCTGATGCGCACCGCCCGGTTGCTGGCCTTCTCGACCAGGGTCAGACCCAGTTTGCCCCAGCCCGCCTTGCGCAGGTTGCCCTTGCCCACGGTGCAGCCGGTGGCATATTGCACGCCGTCGGCGAAGCACATGCCGCCATGGTCGTCGCCGATCTCCACCACCGCCAGCAGCTGGCTGCCGCCGGAGCGCTTGACACCCAGGGTGCGCAGCGCGGCCAGCCCCATGCGCAGACCGCTGATGCTGGCCCAGCAACGGTGGCCGTGGAACGTGATCATTTCGTTGAGGATGGCTTTGTCGTCACTCATGGCGATACTCCTTGGGCAATCAGGTCAACAATCCGTGCAGCAGCCTGGCCGATTCTGGACCGGACGGCCGCCTGATATCCGGAAGACGAACGCGAGGGGAAAAGGATGCAGAAAAAATCGCCCCGATGCGCCTGCCTCCCGTGGTTCCCGAGCGCCAAACCGACCCGCGCAACCACCACGCGATGGAAGGCCGATCAGAGGCGCAGGCGTCATCAGGTGCGGCGCCTTCCATCACCGGCGGGGCCGGCCGTTTGTCTCAGTGGGACCAGCCGCCGCTGCGGAGGCAGCGCTCTTTAGGGCATCGGCGGCCGGGGGGTGAAGCAGCACACCTGGCCGGCCTCGTCGAAGCGCACCCGGCAGGCCGTCAGCAGTCGTTGGCGCAGTCGCACGCGGGCGCGTTGCAGGCGTGATTTGGCCCCGGGGAGTGAGATCCCCAACCGCTCGGCCAGCATCTGCTGCGTGTGCCCATCGATGTCGCAGAGGGTAATGGCAAGACGGTCTGCTTCGCAAAGCTCCGTGAGCGCCCGGGGCAGACACTGGCTCAGCGTGTCGACGGGCCGGCTCGCTTCGCGCTCCGGGGCGCGCAGGTCCTCGGGCATGGGGACGTGCTCGCGGGCGGATCTAAGGCGATCGTTCAGGGCGTTGCGCGCGACCTGAAACAGCCAGGCTCGTGGGTTTTCCACGGCACAGAAGCGCTGCCCTTGGCGCAGTGCCTTGAGGAAGATATCGTGCAGTAGGTCCTCCGCATCCTGGGGAGTGCCCAGGCGGTGGCGCAGGTAGCCGCGGAGCTCCGCCTCGTGGCGCAGCCATGCGTCTGCCAGGCAAGGCGGCCTCATGGCTGCTTCTGGAAGCAAGGAGTCGGACAACCGCTGTCGCTTCTTTGGGAGAGGTTATCGGCGATCGCTCGGTCCTTCCACCGCGATCCCTCGGGATCATGGCAAGGCATCAGCCGATACCCTTGGTTGCTTGTGGTGCTTGCCGGTGGCCTCGATGACGATGTCACAGTCCGACCAATCGGTGTCGCCGATGGTGAGATGGCTGCTGTAGGTCAGCTCGCGGCCGTCGATGCTCAGTCGCCCACCCTCACCGTGACAGTCGCGGCCCCA